>JAKLDX010000149.1 GCA_022703295.1 Candidatus Omnitrophota bacterium | reverse complement strand
ATACGGAAGCACATCTTCTACCTTGCCTATAAAATGCGTCCTCTCCTTAAGGCCCGATCGCTCAGCAAGGTCCGCGAGCTCTGCTTTTAGCGGGCCGTCGCCTATGAATACGAGCTCGACATCCTCGCCGTCCGCAACTACTCTTTCAACGGCTTTTATAAGATGCTCTTGCCCTTTTTGCGGATGAAGTCTTCCTATATTCAAAATGTAACGTTTGGTGGCGGGCCCGCACATCAAAGAGTTCTTTTCGCCGGTACCGCCTGCTTTGAATCTGTCCAGGTCCAGCGAATTATTTATCACTTCTATATTGTCGGCATTTAAGTGAAGTTCTTTCACGAATGATTGTTTTACAAATTGGGAGACAGCTATAAAACGGCATCCGGTTATCACGGCTGTAAATTTATCAATTGCCTTTCTCAGGATTATATTCTTCCTTTCGAATGTGTAATCGGGGTTCTGCAGGGTTGTCACAACTTTTTTCCCGGCAATAAAAGCGGCCATTCTGCCGTAAATATTCGCGCCGAACAGCTGCGTATGCACTATATCGTAACCGCCGGACCGTATTTCCTTCACAAGCCGGCCCAGCCCTTTCCCCAGATCCCAGATACCGCCCATCCCTATACCCACCGTATCGACACCGATAGCGCCGAACGCTTTCCCAAGGTCGCTGCCTGGATAAAGATACGCCACTTTGTTATCGAAGGCATCCCGATCCATGTATTTCAGAAGATTCAGCAGGTTATTCTCCGCGCCGCCCCGCGCGATAGTCTCTATCACATGCAGGACCTTTATCTTTTTATTCATAAGCGGCCGCTTCTTTGGAAAACCGGAATACCCTTTTTAGTATATTGATATCCTGCGCTTTGATCTCCCCGGCAAACCATAAGAGCGCCATATAGAAGGCCGCCAGGATAAACGCCCATAAAATTTCATTCAAAATCAGAAAAGAGCCCGCGGCTTTATATATAACGGCTAAAATACAAAATATCAAAGCCGTCTTTGCCAGTGACAAGAAGGAAAATATCCTCATAAATTCCCTAAAGGACAGGAAGACCAGCGCCCACCATACTACATAACCGATCATTGTCGCGAGTATTGCCCCTTTATAGCCGTAAGGAGGGATCAGTAATATATCGAAAATTATGGTCGCTATAACCAGCACCGTCCCGAGAACTGCGGATTTTTTCGTATCGCCGAACACATTTATCATGAATATTCCCATGGGATGGACGATGGCCCGCACAAAAAACACCATCAGTAAAAACCTGAATGCCGTAATGCTATTCTGATAGCCGTTCCCGTACAGCAGCCGGATAACGGGACCTATCAAAAAGAACCCGATTATGCTGGCCAGGATAGCCGAATGGATAAACCATCTGAACAAGAACCTGAACCTCTCTTTGATCAGGTCTTTATTGTCGATATATACCGAAAGGCCCGAGAAGTACGGCCTCAACACCACAAATAGCACCTTAAAAAACATAATCATCGCATTGAAGAATATGAAGGCGATATAGTATTCGGTAAGTTTGTCCGCGGAATAGTACCGCCCCAGTACCATTTTGTCGAACCACATCAAAAGATAAAAATTCAAATTTATCAATACTGTCGGCAGGCCGAAATGCAGGATAGTCTTTGCCTGCGCCCTGAATTCATCCATGGTTATTTTCGTTATAAAATTATTCGCGATGAATTTCAGCATAAAGGCAGCGGCAGCGACCGCGGCCAGAAAATTCGCCCATAGCACCGAGCCTATGCTCCAGTGAAATAAGAATACGGCTACGCACGTGAATAGCAGGTACAAAAGCGGGTAACCGGCCGATATTACCGTCTCTTTCTTCCAATTCTGCAATGCCTGGAAAATTTCGGATAAAAATTCGGAGAGCGACACGCCTATGAAAAACAGGGCTCCTGCCTTCAAAAGCGGCGACAGCGCCTCCTTTTTGAAAATTACCGTTGAAATGATATTCGAGGACAGCAGTATCGCGGCGGAAAATATGACTAAGGCGGCACCGAATATAATAAATGAAGAGGTTACAAGCGCCTTTAGGTTTCTATCTTCCCCGGATTCGAGGTGCCTCGGGACGAACCGGCTTATGGTCTGCCTGGTCCCTAAATCCACCAGCCCGACAAAAAAAGTCGTTACGGAGAAAACGAGCACCAGGTACCCGTAAAGATCTTTTCCGTAAAATCTATTAAGGATTATCGATATTATGAGGCCGGTGATGAGGCCGAAAAAGGTAGAGGCTCCTTTAAGAATAAGCCCCCCCGTTGCGGTTTTAAGAGCTTTACTCATTATGCAACACCTCTATTTGACAAGGCAGATGCCTACGATCTCCGGCATACCCTCTTCATAAAGGTTATCCGGCTGGATAAAACGCACTATCTCTGCGGGCGTCATGCCCGATTCTTTTATAAAATCATCGGTCAGGTCATCTTTAAATTTATCGTAGGTAATTATGAACTTCCCGCCTTTTTTAACGACCCTTGCCATCTCTTTTATTCCGCGGGTCCTATCATCAGGCGTCATATGCTCCAACACACTGACGCACGTGACAAGATCGAAATGCCCGTCTCCATACGATAATTTGGTAAAGTCTCCGTTATAATAATTGACTCCGTAGGTTTTTAATAATTTAGGAGGGACGGGTCCCCAGAAGTCGGGTTGCCATAATCTTCTTATGTAATATTTATCGAAAACTGATAGGCGCAAGAATTGCCTTATTCCTTTTTCGCGTAATTCGCTCAATATAAATTGGGGCCCGGTGCATACCTTCGTATCTTTATCCATAGCATGCACTTCCGAGCCGAATTTTGCCCAGATAAAAGGCAAGGGAGAATAGCCGGAGCCGCAATCCAGCACCTTCTGGCCGGGCCGGACCTTCGATGTCATCAGCACCCATGGGTATTCCCTGTCTCTCGAATACTTGATCAGGGTATCGGGGCTGTCATGCCGGGCCTGCGCTTTCATAACGTCTTTGTAAAAATAAGCGACATACTGCAATACCATATAAAATTCGAGCCCTTCGCTGCGTATGTCTGTCACAACCTTTGCCTGCGGTTTTTGCGGATTTGTCATGATCTCTCCTAAATTAACTGAGCTATATCTTTTTACAAACGATCCTGACATTATATGCCGGCGCCAGGTAGCACAAATATCTCTCATAAAAATCTGGCGCGAACTTGGCAACCTCGGCAATAATATAAGTATAGGGAAGCAAGAGCGTCTTATGCACCATTATCTGCTTCCTCAATATCGAGAACTTCGCCTCGGACAGCGCCTTGGAACCGGTGGTGCGGCTACCGGGATCATAAAAATCCAGTATGGCGCTTGAAAAAAAGGATACATGAAATTGGTTATAGGCACGGGCGT
>JAKLDX010000148.1 GCA_022703295.1 Candidatus Omnitrophota bacterium | reverse complement strand
TCTCTTCAGCTGATTTAAGTATGGCAAAATCAAACGGTGCGATAAGGTTCTGGTGCATCCAGGGTTTTCCCTTGCTGAATTCGAATTTGAATTTCCCTTCCTTGGGAAGGATCTCTTCTGTCACGAGCGGTTTTTTAGTGGAGAGTGCTTTGGCAACTCCGCAGTTGGGGCAGGCCTCGGCGCGATCCATAAAATATTCGTAACATTTCCTGTTTTTTGGGTCCCCGTACACCTTTTTCCAGGATGGGTCGATATATACTATGTTATAATCGGCATCTATTATATCCAGCCCTGTTTGAGTCGCGCCCAGTATATATTCTATCTGCCTATGGGATTCTGTCAATTCACCGGCGCGCTTCAGGACCATCTCTTCAAGGTGGTCCCGGTGTTTTTTTAATTCTAGAGCAGTATTTCTGGCTTCGATCAATCGCCGTATAGCAAATATGAAGAACAGAAACGATGATAATGCGAGTACGACTATCAGTTGCGTCGCGCCCTGGAAACTGTTTTTAGTTATTTCAGATAGCCAAATTTCGTATTTTTCGTGCAGGTCGAAGGCATTAGAAGCTATAAATATAATTGCAACAATAACCATGATTATTAATGTGTCTATAACTACAGCTTTGTGGTTATACAGGGCGAATTTTTTTCTCACGTTTCTAATTCCCTAAAAATAAAAAGGCAACTTTTGAAAAGTTGCCAAAGAGTAAAATGTCCAGGACAAGGACGCCATTGTCTTGCTCCATAATATTTTCATATTCTATTTACATGAAAATAGATTAGCATAACCATTATATTTGTCAATAGCGGGGAGCTTCCCCGGGTTAAGGCCTAATCTTTATGGAGAAAGTTTTTAAAACACCAGGGGTGTTTTTTATCGAGATGTGAATCGGGATTTTCTTTGAAGAATATCTGGTAGTTCTTGAAAGGCGACCAGTCGGTCTGTTGCGAGATAAACCGTCCCAAATAAGGTCTTGCGATCCTTAAGATGTAATCGTATGGGAGATCGTCCGGGACGCATACTCCCTGGTTCGGGTTTTCCAGCATCCACATCGTGCCGGATAGTACGCCTACGGCCACCTGCATGGTGGTGGCGTTCTGGTGAGGCACCAGGCGTCTTGATTCGCCGATGCTCAGAATGCTACCGGTCCACCAGGCTGTATACCGGTGGCCCATTATGAGAGCGCCAAGAGTATCTTCGCCCTCGCATATTTCGTCGCTCATTATCCGCTGTTTTGGCTGTAATTCGTAATTCCTGCATCTTAGCTCATATAAAGACGTTACGGTGTCGTTGCAGGGCATATAGGCATAATGGACCGTAGGCCTATAGACCACTTTGTCTCTTTCCCATACTGTCAGGTCGTCCGATATGCTGAAGGCCTCGGCGTGGCGTATGACCATGCCTATTATCTCCTGATCGGGTACCCACGATCTTACCCAAGTGTTCATGCCCATCTGGGATATAAAAATCTGATTTCGCGGTCCCGAAGGGGGGAAGCTTGCCAGCGGTGGTAGCTCGTGCTCGTGCGTACCCCAAGCAAGTTCCGTCGGGGCTATCCCTTCTTCGCGCAGACCCTCTATGCTCCAGGTCCCTACGAATTCATTCAGCCTTTTTGGCCTATCGGCTATCTGCGTGTCACGTTCGCTTATATGTACGACTTTCACGCCGAGCTTCATGGCAAGATGCGCGAACATTCGCTTATCGATATATTCCGTAAGTGCTTTTTTATAAGTTTTTGGGGCCGAGTTCTTGTGTATAACTTTACGCGCTATATCGACAAGGCCATGACGGGTGAAGTGAGTTATCAGGCCCGGGTTTGCGCCGTGATCAAGCACGGCGGTTGTGTCATGGTCCCATTTTTCCGTCATCTTTCTTATCGCTATCTGCTTATAGTAAAGGGACTTTTCAAAAGGGCTTTTTTTGTGTATATTGGCGTAAGGATCCCATTCCTCGACGGATGTATTGATGTATAGCACTTTATTTTCATGGCACCAGTTGAGCATATCTATGCAGTCGATATTCCACGCCAGGTCTATTATGAGCCCCCCGGACGAGACGTATTTGGATAGAAGCTGCGCCATGTTGATGGGGGTGAGGCGCTCCTGGTAGTACCGGATACCCTTATCTATCCAGGGCTTAAGTTCCGCGCGCTTATTTACGAAGTCTATTACGGTGATATTTTTGTATGGGATATCGATGTGTTTCAGGAGGAGGGGGAGGGCGCATTTTGCGACGGAGCCGTAACCTATCATCAAAACTTTATTTTTGAATTTCATGCTACAAGTATAATGACGGCAATGCAAGTTGTCAAATCCGGGGAAATTTTATTTTATGTTTTGCATTCGATGTGTGATAATATTTTACAAGACCTATGCTAGAAAAAAAGATACGAATACTCGATTTCGATAATAGCGTTAAAGCGCAAAAGGCCCTCCTTTCCGGATATGAGGCCGAGGTCATAGACCTTACCGACCTCGGGCCCAAAGTCAGGTTCTGGATGAGCCGGGATGCGAGAGGGGAGCTTTCGCGGCGCATACCAAACGGCGGGGAAGGGCGCGTAACATTCCTGGGGTCGGGGGATTTTCACCACGTTACGGAATTATTGCTTAGCCGTTTTGACGAGCCTGTCTCTTTGATAGATTTTGACTTTCATCAGGATTGGGATGCGACCTCTTCGCTCTTACACTGCGGGTCATGGGTTTCAAAAGCCATGGAGAGGCAAAATATAAGAAAATGCCTGATGCTCGGGCCCTCTTCAAAAGACTTTTCTTTTTTCTCTCTTCAGGCCGGAGACCTTAGGCTCCTTAAAGATGACAGGCTTGAGATATATCCTTATTCATCCCGGGCGGGGGCAGTTTTCTTCAGGGCTGTTCCTGCCAATATTTCGATCAGGAAGAAGGAGGGCGTTTTTCTTACCAGGATATACTGGAACGAACTGAAAAGCAAAAATATAAAAGAATTCTTTATTCACTTAATAAGCCGGCTTCCGACCGCTAAGGTATATATAACCATAGACAAAGATTGCCTTGAGGCCGAGACGTCCCTTACCAATTGGGACCAGGGAGATATGCCGCTTGGCTGTCTTCTTGAAATCTTGAAAGTGATCAAAGATAACCGCGAGATAGTCGGTATGGATATCACCGGCGACTATTCACCGGTTCGCACCGACGGTGCGTTAAAAAAAGCCGTATTGCGCCTGAACCACCCTCGTAGTATAAAAGCGGCGGGATTATCCGCTCCTTCCATTGCAGCAGCCAACGAAATCACAAATCTCAAAATCCTCGAAAGCGTAATAGCTTAATCGACGCAAAAAGCGCGGAACTTTTATGCAGGCGCTTTTGTCTAACCATCCGAAGAGAGGGCTTTTGAACAATTTAAAAAAGGAGGGTGGTTATGATCTGCAAGAATA
>JAKLDX010000147.1 GCA_022703295.1 Candidatus Omnitrophota bacterium | reverse complement strand
GCCGAAGTCTTTTTTTGTATAGCCGAAGAGGAAATCGTATTTACCGGCCGGTGTTTCTATGCTGGAGTTCTCAGACAATGAAAATATATTAAAATCCGTCTCGGGCATATAGCCACTGGAGCGGCTTTCCTCGACAGAGAAACCGTTCCGCAATATGCCGGCCGGAAGCGAGGCCGACAATGAGGTCCTGAAATAATCGAAAGAGCCGCCCTCCGACTCCAGAGTCACGCTACCTTTTCCTTCCGGCCTCTTCGTCAGGATGTTTATCACGCCGCCGAAGGAATTCGCACCATACAGACTGGACGCAGGCCCTTTAAGTATCTCCACCCTGTCGACGTCCATGGTAGTCAGCGGCAGGTCCATATCAAAATGGCCCGTTTGCGGATCATTCACCTTTACCCCGTCTATCAATACGGTATTCTGCTCGAAAGAGGAGCCTCTTATATTGATGTCGGCCTGGACACCTTCGGCGCCTCTCCTGCGGATATCGATACCGCCGACATCGCCGATCGCATCGGAGATCGCGCTGTAGGCCGAATACTTCATGGTAGATCTGTCCAGTATCGTAACAGACCTCGTATCCTCGCCCGCATACTGGCTCAGGCGGGACGGCGTAACCACTATCCTGCCAAGCGCCTGTTTTTCCTCCGCAAATATCCGGCCTGCCGCGATCGCAAGAAACATTAACAGCGCTAGGGTTTTCCGCATATCCAAGATAATATCATGAAACCTGTTTATCGTCAACCTCATGAATACAAAATGGTTTACAATACAGGCGGATACTTTTCGCTTGTCCGGGCATTTCGTTTATGTTAGTATGAAATCGTGAAGAAAATCTTCCGAAAAAAGACCATACGGACAAAAATAATAGGCATAGTATTCCTTTCCATATTCCTCATAACCCTTACCCTCGGGTACCTGAGCTTCCATTTCAGCAAGAGACGCCTCATTGTCATGCTGGGCGATTCAAGCAAATCCGTAGCCACCACGATCGCGAACTTCATGAACGGCGATGATATAATACTTATCGAAAATAACCTGGAGGGGATAAACGAAAAATATTTTTCCGGGCAAAGGCCCGCCCTGGCCTATCATGAAAACGTCTCCGGCGAAAAAAGCTTCAGGAATGAGGCCGTTGATCTCGCGGCGGAAAAATACACTACCTATGTAAGCCTCCTGGCCAATGTAAAGGAAGCAAACGGCATAGAGAGCCCCATAAATATATACGTGCGGGACAAGAACCGTCTGCGGCTCATCCTGACGAGCGAAAATACAATGGCCGGCGGAGCGCTTTATTCGATGCGGCCCGAAGCTTTAAAGGCCCTGTCTAAACACATTCCCCAGGCGACCGGCATATATAAGGATAAGGACGGCACGTGGATCTCGGCATTCGCCCCTATAAGTTTTTCCTTCTCCACCGCTACTTCGGCCATAGTAGAAGTGAATAACAAGGTCGATCTTTACATGAACAAGCTTCGCGAAGAGCTTGGGATGATAATCCTTCTGTGCCTTGCCGGTTTTTTCGTAACGGCTGTCATAGGCTACCAGCTGGTGGACAGGCTCGTCGAAACGATAAAAAAAGTAGACGATGTGGCGCGCGAGCTTGAAAAAGAAAACTATAATGTTAAAATAAAAATAAAATCGCATGATGAGATAGGCCACCTCGCGCAGACATTCGAAAAGCTCCGTCTGTCGATACGCAAAAAAATGGATGAGCTGAAACATTCCCTCCTGAAAGAAAAGAAGGCGCACCTGGAATCGATAATAGCGCTGACGAACGCCATAGAGCTGCGGGACCCGTATACGCGGCGACACCTTTACAGAGTCGATAAATACGCGCTTCTGATAGCCAAGGCGATGCGTCTCGGGCGTAGCGACATAGAAAAACTACGGTATGGCTGTTATATACACGACATAGGAAAAATATACATCGAGGACGCGCTGCTTCAAAAAGTGCAGCTTTCCGAAAGCGACAGCATAACCATCAAAAAACACGCGGAGGACGGCGCCAAGATAATAGAGGGCATCCCTTTTCTGCGTGAGGCCAAGGAGATAATACTCTACCACCAGGAACGCTATGACGGTAAAGGCTACCCTAAAGGATTAAAAGGTAACGATATACCGCTCCTGGCAAGGATAGTCGCCGTCGCTGACGCGTTTGACGCAATGACAACGGACAGGCCGTACAAAGCCAAGATAAGCTTCAGGGAAGCATTCGAGATAATAGAAAAAGAGGCGGGAACCCAATTTGACCCGGAGGTCTGTGCCGCATTTTTGAAATACAGAAGCAGGCTTGAAAAAATATCAAAAAAACATTTTAAGTTCTAAGCCCGCCCGATGACCTGCCTTATTACGTTTTTCTGGTAAGATATATGCAGAAGTTTTGTAATCTCTCCCGGTACGCCGCGGCCTATTTTACGGGAGTCTATTTTAACCACCCCGAGCACTTCCGCGATGGAATTCGTTAGAAAGACTTCGTCCGAACCAAGCATCTCTGCGTATGAAACAGCCTTTTCCTTTACCGGGATCTTCAGCCCTTTCGCGATCCCGATAATGGCCTGCCTGGTGATCCCGGGCAGTATGCCGCTTGAAAGAGACGGGGTCACAAGCCTCCCTGTTTTTACCAGGAATATATTGCTCGTAGCGCCCTCGGCTATATAGGAATTCGTGTTTCTCAGAATAGCCTCATCGCAACCGGCCCTTTTTGCTTCCGCCCTGGCCATTATATAATTCAGGAAATTCAGCGATTTGATACTCGTTAGAAGAGAATGCTCGTTCTGCTTTATGCCGGCGACTTTCGCGCTTATGCCTTTCCTGTACGCCCAGTCAGGGTATTCTTTAAGTTCTTTCGCAATAATGACGTTGTTGGGCCCGGACGGGCACGTGCTGCCTATACCCAAACCCTCCCCCCTGGTTATCGCGATCCTTATATACGCGCTCTTAAGGCCGCATTTTTTCAAAATACCGTAAATCGCGTTTTCTATGCCTCTTTTTGAATGAGAAGGCCTTATGCCAAGTATCTTCAGGGAGCTGAATAGCCTTCCCAGGTGTTCTTCCATTTTAAAAACCACACCGGCGTAGCTCCTCATTGTCTCGAATACACCGTCTCCGTAAAGGAAGCCTCTGTCAAATACGGAAATCCCGGCGCGCTTTTCGGGAACTATTTTTCCGTTTATCCAGACAGCCGTTTTTTTCATATCATCACGTTCTCTTTGATAACGCCTCTGCAGGCAAAATTTTCAATGCCCAGGGCTTTCATTAGCCCCTGCGCCTTATCGATCGTCTCCTCGTATTCTTTTTCGGGGACCGAATCAGCTACGATCCCTCCCCCTACCTGAAAATACGCCTTTCCGTCCTTCACGACGAATGTCCTTATGACTATAGACGTGTCCATGTTACCGTCGAACGATATGTAGCCTATCGCGCCTGTGTATACGGATCTTTTGACGGGCTCGAGC
>JAKLDX010000146.1 GCA_022703295.1 Candidatus Omnitrophota bacterium | reverse complement strand
TAACGATCCTCGAGAAGATAGTTTCCAACGTAAATCCCGCCGCGGCGGAATTCCTGAAAAGATGGGAGAATATGATATTCTCCGCGCTTATCATATGTATTATAGTGCTTACAGGATATGCCGCTTCCCGGAAGATCAGGGACATCCCCGGGCGCCTGCAGAATGCATTCGAGATGTTCGTGGGCGGGCTCGACGATTTCGTCTGCGGGATAATGGGGCCGAAGGGCAGGAGGTACACGCCCTTCATAGGAACGCTGTTCATTTATATACTATTAATGAACCTGGCGGGGCTTGTGCCTTTCATAAAATCACCTACTGCCAGCTGGTCGGTCACCATGGCGCTCGCAATATGCGTCTTTTTCTATGTGCAGTACTCGGCGATAAAAGAGAACGGATTTATCGGATATATTGACCATATGCTCGGAAAGCCCAGGGGGATACTGGCCTTTTCGGTCTTCATACCGGTAATGCTCCTGATCCTGCATGTGGTTTCTGAGCTTGTGCGGCCATTGAGCCTGTCGCTTCGTCTCCGCAGCAATATATGGGGGGACGATATGCTGCTTTCTGTCCTGGCAGGTTTTGGCATAAAAGGAGTGCCGCTACTTTTATTCAATATATTGCTTTCGGTCCTGGCTTCGACCGTCCAGGCCGTTGTATTTTGCCTTTTGTCTACTATATATTTTACCCTCAGCCTGTCGCACGAAGAAGAGGCTGAGGGCTTATAGCTTACAGCTTAAAGCTAACGTATATAATACGCATCACAAAAAGGAGGTAGGAGATGGATTATAAAATGGCGCTTGCTTTCGCCCTTCCGATAGGACTGGGCATAGCAGCATTCGGATCGGCAATAGCGCTCGGCAAGGCCGTAGCCGCGGCAATGGAGGCGACCGGCAGGCAGCCGGAAGCAGCGACAAAGATACTTATTAATATGGCCACCGGATGCGCGTTCATAGAGGCGTTGACGATATACGCCCTTGTGTTCGTATTCGGAGTCGCAGGCAAGATATAATTAGCATATTACAAGTCAGGAATATGAAATATGGAGCTATTTGAACTCTTAAGCGGCAGCGAAATAGCGGCACAGATAATAAGCTTTCTTATCCTGCTATTACTGCTCAGGGCCTTCGTGTGGAAACGCTTTCTGGATCTGCTCGATAAGCGGAAAGAAAGGATCGCTTCCGAACTCAGGGAGATAGCCGACTCCAGGGCCGAAATTGAAAGCCTGCGCCTGGATTATAACGATAAACTCAGGCACATAGAGGAGGCCGTCAGGATAAAAACCCATGAGGCCATAATAGAAGGCAGGAAGGTCGCCGACTCTATGCGCAGAAAGGCCGAAGAAGAGAGCGAAAAGGTCCTTGCCAGCGCCAAAGAGAACATCCGCATAGAAGTGGCAAAGGCCAAAGAAGAGCTGAAGAACCAGATCGTTGAGCTGTCGGTAGATGTGGCCGGCAAGATTCTGGAAGAAAAACTGTCCGGCGACGATGAGAGGCGGCTGGCAGAAGAATTTGTTAAAGGGATCGAGATAAAACAATGACATCGGAAATCCTGATAAAAAGATACGCGGATGCCTTTCTGGCATACTCGAAAGAATCCATAGGCACCGAAAAAGCCATTGACAGCCTGCAAGGCGTAAAACGTATCATAAAGAATAATCCCGACTTTAAATCGTTTTTGGGAAGCCCTGAGATAACTGATTCCGAGAAAGACGAAGTTATCGATAAAGTATTTGCGGAGGATTTTCCTGAAGAGACCAGATATTTACTTAAATACCTTGTCAAAAAAGGGCGGATAAACTTGCTCATAGAGATAGCGGAATACGCCAGGATAACATACTCTCACGGGGTCGCCATAGAAGCCATCCTGAAAACAAGCTATCCCATAGATACCGATATAATGAGGAGGCTGCGCAGTGCTCTTGAGAAAAAATTCGACAGACAGATACACTTTTACCTCGAGCTGGACGCAAGCCTGATGGGCGGTATATATATAAGAATAGGAAATATAATCATCGACGGCTCGGCAAGAAAGCGGCTCGAGGATATCAAAGAAAAACTGATGATGCTCAAGGTGGCATAATATGGCTATAAGGCCGGAAGAAGTAACCGCTATAATAAAAAAGGAACTCGAAAAATATAAGACGAGGCTACGGGTCGAGTCCGTCGGCACCGTGCTGCAGGTCGGCGACGGCATAGCCCTGGTTTACGGACTGGATGACGTCATGGTGGGTGAACTGGTCAGGTTCGAGGGCACGGATATTTTCGGGATTGTGCTGAATCTGGAAGAGGACAGTGTCGGTATAGTAATATTAGGAAGCGAAAAAAATATACGCGAAGGCGATATGGTGAAGAGGACCGGCAAGATCTCCCAAGTGCCGGTAGGAGACGAGCTTTTGGGGAGAGTCATAACTCCGCTAGGAAAACCTATCGATGGAAAAGGCCCGATAACCTCGAACAAGTACAGGCCGATGGAATGGCATGCCCCGAACGTCGTCCAGCGCCAGCCCGTAAACGAGCCGCTACAAACCGGAATAAAAGCCATAGATTCGATGATCCCTATAGGCCGGGGACAACGTGAACTCATAATATCGGACCGGCAAACCGGTAAGACGGCAATAGCCATAGACACTATAATTAATCAAAAAGGCAAAGGCGTATATTGTATTTACGTAGCCATAGGGCAGAAGATGTCCAACGTAGTCGCCGTCGCCGAAACTTTAAAAAAATACGGCGCGATGGATTACACTATTATAGTAAGCGCCTCATCACGCGAATCGGCATCTGTGCAATACCTGGCACCTTACGCCGGATGCGCGATCGGCGAAGAGTTCATGTATTCAAAGAGGCACGCGCTTGTAATTTATGATGATCTGTCAAAGCACGCTCAGGCCTACCGGCAGCTGTCGCTTCTTTTACGAAGGCCCCCGGGCAGAGAGGCATATCCGGGCGATATATTCTATGTCCATTCGCGGCTTCTGGAAAGGGCCGCAAAGCTTTCCGAAGAACTAGGCGGGGGATCGCTTACGGCGCTGCCCATAGTAGAGATACAGGCCGGAGACCTCACCAGCTATATACCGACCAACGTCATATCGATAACCGACGGCCAGATATATCTCGAGACTGATTTATTTTACGCCGGCGTGCGCCCTGCCGTGAACGTAGGCCTGTCCGTTTCGAGAGTCGGCGGAAGCGCGCAGACTAAAGCGATGAAACAGGTCGCCGGCAGGCTCAGGCTTGACCTGGCGCAATACCGCGAACTCCTGGCCTTCACGCAATTCGGGGCTGAGCTTGACAGGACGACGCAGGCCCAGTTGACACGCGGCGAGCGGATGGTCGAGATACTTAAACAGGACCAGTACATGCCGCTGCCCGTCGCGAAGCAGGTCCTGATAATTTACGCGGGCACGAACGGTTTTCTTGATGACCTGCCTGTCCATGTAGTGCATAAATTTGAATCGGAAT
>JAKLDX010000145.1 GCA_022703295.1 Candidatus Omnitrophota bacterium | reverse complement strand
TTCACCGCCCTTTTTACAGCGGGAAGTATAATATCCCCTTCTTCCCTTCCGAAGACCCCGCCTTCACCGGCATGAGGATTCAGCCCGGCAACTCCTATGCGCGCTCTTTTTATACCGAAGAACTTCCGTAAATATTCGTGTGTAATGGCTATCGTATCATAGATCGCTTCCGCGGACAGATTTTTCGGGACGTCTTTAAGCGCGATGTGCCTTGTGACCAGCACCGTCTTCATCTTTTTACCGACGAACATCATCGCGGCTTTTTTCGTACCCGTCTTTTCGGCAAGATATTCCGTGTGCCCTTCGAAATCGCTGAGCCCGGAGGCAATCACCGATGCCTTGTTCAGCGGCGCGGTAACCAGGCAATCGACCTTCCGCCGGCCCAGAAGCCCCAATGCTTTATCTATATACTGCATCGCGGCTTTCCCGAACGCCGCACCCTCTCTGCCATAGTCAAATTTTTTCAGATTCACATTGCCGATGTCCAGAAAAGGCATTCTGAATTTTAATCTCATATCGCGGCAGGCCTTGTCTATGACAAAACGGTCCCCTATAACTAAAAAATTGGCAAGTCCCGAGATGCTCGAACTTGCCAATGCCTTTATGGTGACTTCCGGCCCGATGCCGGCAGGGTCGCCCATAGTTATGACGACATTTGGTTTATTTAAACGCGATGTAGGCATTCTTTTTCAGGTTTTCAACCCACCCCTTTATCTTCTCCCTGGATTTTTCACGATAGACCGCATCTTCGACCTCGCGGCGTACCTGATGCAAAGACATGACTTCCGGCATTTTCTTCTCTTCCACGCGGAATATGTGATAGCCCATACCGGTCTGTATGATCCCGGAGACTTCTCCGGGCTTCATGCTGAAAACAACCTTCTCTATGGCCGGCAAGAGGTCCCCTTTCTTGACAAATCCCATCATGCCGCCGTCCTGCGCGTTGGGCCCTTCGGAATATATTTTCGCAAGGCCGGCGAAATCACCGCCTTCCCTGATCCTGTTCAGCACTTCTTTTGCGAGATGCTGTGCCTTCTCGGGATTAAGGTCGGGCCTGGGCTTTATCAAAATATTGCTAAGCTTAATTTCTTCCGGAGTGGTAAACTCGTTAAGATGCGCGTTGTAATAACTTTCCGTCTCTAACGGCGTGATCTTTATTCGTGAACCGATCCTGGCGTCGACGAGCCTGCGGACCATGATCTGCTCTTTGAACCGCGTCTTCAGGTCCTTCAGGGTCAGGCGCTGTTCCGCAAGCGCCTGCTCGAACCTCTCCTTGGTGCCCATGCGCTTCTGGGTGCCGGCGATCCTTTCTTCGATTTCCTTGTCACCAACCTCTATATTCTGTTTCTTTGCCTCGCCCAGAATAAGCCTGTCCTCTATCAACTGCTCCATTATCTTTTGCCGGGCCTCCTCCAATTTCTTCAAAAGCTTGGCTCCGGTAAAAAGGGTCTTGTAATGTTCATATGCCGGCACGAGAAGCTGGTCTATCTCCCCCTGCGTTATCATCTCGTCATTCACCACAACGGCTATCTTGTCGATGACCGCTGCGTGCGTGTGCGGGCCGATAAAAATAACGGCTAGCGAAATTATCAGGGAATATAAAAATATTTTTTTCATATTTACTCGGTTTTACCTGCGGGCGCCTTTTCTTTAGCGGGGTTATCCATGGCAGTCAGCACATCCGTCTTTATCTCCACGCTGTACCGTTTCTTGAGATTGGCCACCATGGTATTGAACAACTCGCCTCTTTTATTTTTCTTAAGCTCGCTCTCGATGACCTTCCTCGCTTTTTCGTAACTCTCTACGGCAGGATCCTTTTTATCGGTCAGCTTTATTATGTGATACCCGAACTGCGTGTGCACTATACCGCTCATCTGCCCTACCTTCAGGGAAGTGGCGACTTTTTCGAAATCCGGTATGATCTGGCCTTCGCGGAAATACCCCACATCCCCGCCGCGGCTGGCGGTCGCGTCCATCGAATGCTTTCTGGCAAGCTCCTCAAAATTCCCGCCGGCCGAAAGCTGGGCCAGGATGTCCTTGGCCTCGTTTTCATTGGCCACCAGTATATGTGACGCGCGCCATAATGCGGGAGTTTTAAACTCCTCCCTGTGAAGATCGTAGAACTTTTTAATATCCTCTTCGGGCACTTTTATCTTATCGTCGACCTCTTCCTTGACATACCTGGCAACAACAATCTTCTTTTTGGCTTCGTTAAGCACTTCCTGGACTTCTTTTTTGCGGTCCAGCCCTCTCCTGATGCCATCCTCATAGAGAAGCATTTCGAGTATGACCTCATCCAGGTATTTCTTTTTATTCTTATCGACTATGTTGGAGTAATACCCGGGGACTTTTTCTATTTTAGACTTGAATTCTCCTACGGTGATAGTCTTGCTGCTCACCTTGGCGAGAACCTTATCATCGTCTGTCATGGTTTTAGCGCAGCCCAGAAAAAGTATTGAGGCCATTAGCAATGTTGCTATCAGCAGCGGATTTTTCTTCATATTGTTAATATTATATCACAGGAAGTGCCATAGCGGCAAGGGCAATGGCCCCTTATTTTCCGCCAGACGACTGAGACGGTTTTTGATATGAGTCTACCGCCACTTTCAGCAGGCGGCAATAGAGATCGAACCCCACGGCATTTATATAGCCGTGCTGCTCAACACCCAGAAGGTTTCCGGCGCCTCTTATCTGAAGGTCTTCCATGGCCAGCTTAAAACCGCTCCCCAGCTCCTGAAATCTTTTTATAGCCTGAAGCCTCTTCTGCGATTCGGAGCTGAGGACAAAATTTTTCGGTATGAGCAGGTACGCATACGCGGCCCTGGTGAATCTCCCTACCCTGCCCCGCAGCTGATAAAGCTCGGAAAGGCCGAACGCATCCGCCTTGTTTATGATAATGGTATTGGCGTTGGGTATATCGATCCCGGACTCGATAATGGTAGTGCATACAAGGCAATCGATGCGGCCTTTCATGAATTGCATCATTGTCTCTTCCAGCTCCTTTTCATGCATCTGGCCGTGGCCTATGGCAATTTTAATTTCCGGTAACATATCCGATATCGCATTCGCGATGCGCTCTATACCCTTGACGCGATTGTGCACAAAAAAGACCTGCCCCCCGCGGCGCTTCTCCCGGAGGATTGCGTCTTTTATGAGGGCTTCGTCATAGAAGGTGACCCTGGTCTCCACCGGCATCCTCTCGGACGGCGGCGTGTTTATAACAGATATGTCGCGGCCGCCCATGAGGGCCAGGTACAATGTGCGCGGTATCGGAGTCGCTGTCAGGGTAAGAACATCCACGCTAAGCCGCAGTTTTTTAAGATGTTCTTTGTGAAGCACGCCGAAGCGCTGTTCTTCGTCGATTATGACCAGCCCGAGGTCCTTGAATTTTATGTCCTCCGATAGAAGCCGGTGAGTGCCTATTATTATATCCACCGACCCCTTAGCGATACCGTCAACTATCCCCTCCTGCTCT
>JAKLDX010000144.1 GCA_022703295.1 Candidatus Omnitrophota bacterium | reverse complement strand
CGACGGTTTTTTGTATAATATGGCCAGGAATATAGCGGGGACGCTTGTAGAGATAGGCAGGGGCAAATTTCCGGAAACCAGGATCAAAGAGCTGCTGAAGACCGGTAAGCGCAATGCATGCGGGCCTACCATGCCGGCCAGAGGGTTGTGTCTTATGGAAGTCAAATACTGATTTTGTTTATCGTATTATGAAAAGACAATCGCGAAAAAAACAATATGATGTTATAGTGTTCGATCTTGGTAATACCCTGATAAGGTTCGACCACAGGATAGCGGCTAGAAAACTTTCCGGGCGTTTCGGCCTAGACCCAAAAAAGATATATGATGCCTTTTTCGATTCTGAAATAACCAGGGCCTTCGAGAAGGGTGAGATATCTCCCAGGGAATTTCACCGCAAGGCCGAATCGCTGCTCGGTTTTAAACTCCCTTACAAGGAATTTGTGAATATATGGAACGATATATTCTGGGAAGACGAGCATGCCTGCGATATAGCCAGGATATTGAAAAAGGATTACAAAGTGTTTCTGCTTTCAAACGTGAACAGGTTGCATTTCGAGTTCATAACAAAAAAATTCGATATTATGAAGATATTCGATGAGATAGTGGCGTCTTTTGCCGTAGGCGCCATGAAGCCAGACCGCAGGATATATGACCACGTTGTAAAACGGGCAGGATGCGACAGGTCAAAGATACTTTATATCGATGACAGGGAAGACCTTATAAACGCGGCAAGGTCGCTCGGTATCGATTCGATAAAATTTGAGGGCGCGGAAAAGTTAAGAGAAATGATGCGGGAAATTGGTATTTTGGGCTAAACATTTTTTATTTTTTAGATTGACAATAAATCCATGCCGTGATAACATTATCTGCCTATATAAATAGGCATTTTTTATCCGCCTTCCTGTGCCTGTGTGATCAGCGAAGATAGCGTATGGCGGATTTTTAATTTATAGGAGCCTTAAGAACGATATGAAGACCTTTATAGCAAAAGAAAAAGATATCAAGAAAGCCTGGTATATAGTGGACGCCAAGGACAAGGTCCTCGGACGGCTTGCTACCAAGGTGGCTACAATTCTGATAGGCAAACACAAGACAACATACTCCCCGCATCAGGATTCCGGCGACGAAGTTATAATAATCAATGCCCGCAAGATAAAGGTTACCGGAAACAAGATGGCCTCCAAGACTTATAAACGTTATTCCGCTTATCCGGGAGGCCTTAAAGAAGAGAGTATGGCTAAGGTGATGGAGAAGAAGCCGGAACAGGTTATAATCCACGCGGTTCACGGGATGTTGCCTAAAAATAAATTAGGGGCGAAGCTCCTTAAAAAACTGAAAGTCTATCCTGATGACAAGCATCCTCATCAGGCCCAGAAACCGGTAGAACTTAAAATAGCATAACGAGGAAATAAATAATGAAAGAGACAGCACAATACGCCGCAACCGGAAGACGTAAGAATTCCATAGCTAGAGTACGCCTTGTTGCCGGAGACGGCAAAATAACAGTAAATGGCAGACCTTTCGAAGCTTACTTTCCGCGCGAGTCCAATCGTCTTATTATAATGCAGCCGTTGGAGCTTGTTAAGATGGAGTCGAAGTTCAGCATATTCATCAATGTTTGCGGAGGCGGGCTTACAGGTCAAGCCGGTGCGGTCAAGCTCGCGATAGCGCGCGCATTGAATAATTACGATGCGAGCCTTAGGTCTCCTCTCAAGAAGGCCAAGTTCCTCGTCCGTGACGCCAGAAAAAGAGAGCGTAAGAAGTACGGCCGGAAGAGAGCCAGAAGGAGATTCCAGTACACGAAGCGTTAATAATATAGCGGCATAAATTAAAAAAACCTATCTGGTCAACTCCGACGGACATTTAAGTTGACATGATAGGTTTTTTAATTTAACATATAACGATATTACAATATTAAGGCATAATATATACTAAAGGAGCATGTGATGGTAAAAGTGGGCGTGGTAGGCGCGACAGGTTATGCCGGGGAAGAAGTAATCAAGATATTGATGAATCATAGTGGGGTTAAGATATCGAGCCTTCAGGCGGTGATCGATAAAGAAGAACCTTTTTCCAGCATATTCCCGTATTTTAAGGGCAAGGTTGACATCATGTGCAGGAAACCGGATCCGGACGCTATGGCTAAAGACGTAGACCTGGTATTCCTGGGTCTGCCTCATAAAGTATCGATGGATGTTGTCCCGGCTTTTATCAAGGCGCAGAAGACCGTAATAGACTTGAGCGCCGATTACAGGCTTACTCCCGAGCTTTATCTAAAATGGTATGGCGTGTCGCATAAAGACGTATCTAATCTTCCAAAGGCCGTATATGGCCTGCCAGAACTTTATAAAGATGAGGTGAAGGCCGCCAAGTTGATCGCAAACCCCGGTTGTTATCCCACAAGCGTTATACTAGGCATAGCGCCGGCTGTCAAAGGCAAATACGTGCGTACCGATACTTTAATAGCCGATTCAAAGAGCGGCGCAAGCGGCGCCGGGCGGAAGGCCGATCTGGCTTTGTCTTTCTGTGAAGTCAACGAGAATCTCAAGGCCTATAAGGCTAACGAGCACCAGCATAAGCCGGAGATAAACCTAATACTTTCAAAAGTAGCCGGTTCCGATATAGACGTGGTCTTTACACCTCATCTTATACCGATGAACCGCGGGATACTTTCCACTATTTATATGAAACTTTCCAAACCGATCGATACCAAAGGTATTGTGGGGATATACAAGGATTTTTATAAAGATAAGCCGTTTGTCCGGGTGTCGGATGAGGGGAAGTTGCCGCAAATACGCGATATAGTGGGTACAAACTATTGCGATATAGGGCTGAAGGCCACCGGCGACACTCTAATAGTGGTGTCGTGCATAGACAATTTGAAGAAAGGCGCGGCAGGTCAGGCTGTGCAGAATATGAATATAATTTGCGGTTTCCCCGAGACGGAAGGTTTGATATAACGATTAGCGGTTAGCGGATAGGAAATAAAATGATAATAGTGAATGGCGGAGTAACGGCAGCTAAAGGTTTTCTTGCGAATGGCGTGAAGGCCGGAATAAAGAAGTCCGGGAAAAAGGACCTGGCCCTTATATATTCGGAAGTTCCCGCCGTTGCGGCGGCCAGCTTCACAACAAACAGGTTCAAGGCCTCTCCGGTTAAGGTGAGTATGCGGAATGTGCGCAATGCCACCCACCAGGCCATTATAGTCAATAGCGGTAACGCTAATTGCGCTAACGGCAAGAGGGGGGACCGCGACGCCATGGAGATGACGGAGCTTGCAGCCGCCGGTCTCGGGCTTGCAGGCAAAGAGGTCCTTGTCGCCTCCACGGGTATAATCGGCAGGCCTCTGCCTATAGATAATATACGCTTGAATATGGTAAAGCTCATAGGAGGACTTTCCGATAAGGCAGGGGTCTTATTCGCCGAAACCATAATGACCACTGACACGGTAAAAAAAGAGTTCGCCGTAAAACTGAAA
>JAKLDX010000143.1 GCA_022703295.1 Candidatus Omnitrophota bacterium | reverse complement strand
GCAACATCCAGTATGCTTCTCATCCTTATCATATTAAACCTGCTCTTCGCTTTTTGCCTTTTTTTCTTTAGGTTCGTTCTCCGCGGCCTGGAGCTCACCTGCTCCGGCTTTCTTGATTATCTCCACAAGGCGCCATCTCTTCGTCTTCGAAAGGGGCCTCGTCTCTTCTATACTCACAACGTCCCCTATCTTTGCGGTGTTCTTCTCATCATGCACTTTGAATTTTGTCGCAAGCCTCATTAATTTATTGTAAACGGGATGGTGCATCACCCTGTTGGTCTTCACTGTAATGGTCTTATCCATCTTATCGCTTACCACGATCCCTATCCTGGTTTTGCGACTATGCCTTGGACTGTTTGACATTAGCCTTCTCCTTAATGATGGTCATGCATCTAGCAATATCTTTTCTTGCTTCTTTTATCTTGTGCGGCTTTTCTATTCTGCCGGCTTCAGCTTCTGTGCGCAGATTATAGAGATCTTTCTTTAGGGCTTCCATCTTATGGCGGATCTCATCCACCGTCATGTTTCTTAATTCGTTTGCCTTTATCATAGGTGAGCGACTCCCCTTGTGATGAATTTCGTCCTGAACGGGATCTTATGCGCCGCTATCCTCATGGATTCTCTCGCGATCTCAAGAGGCACACCGGCCATCTCAAAAAGTACCTTGCCTCTCTTTATAACGGCAACCCAATGACTCGGATCACCCTTTCCTTTTCCCATCCTGGTCTCAGCCGGCTTTTTTGTTATCGGCTTGTCCGGGAATACCCTTATCCAGACTTTTCCGCCGCCCCTCAGGCTTCTCATAAGGGCAACACGGGCTGCTTCTATCTGCCTGTCGGAAAAATAAGCGTTCTCGAGCGCTTTCAGTCCGAACTCCCCGAATGAGAGGTTCGCGCCCCTGTAAGACATGCCGCGCCTTTTCCCGCGCTGCGATTTCCTGAATTTAACTCTTTTAGGCATCATGCCCATTATCTACCTCTTACTTTTTTTAGCTTACAGCTTAAGACTTTTTTTCTTCGGCTTGCTCGTCTTTGGCCTTATCCAGAATCTTGTCACCTTTATATATCCAGACCTTCACGCCTATGAGGCCGTATTTCGTAAGGGCCTCGGCGAAACCGTAATCTATATCCGCCCTGAGCGTCTGTGCGGGTATTGACCCTATGCGCATGCTTTCGTCCCTTGCTATTTCAGCGCCGCCGAGCCTGCCCGAACAGATTATCTTGACTCCGCGCGCGCCGCTGTCAAGAGCGTTCTGTATGGCCTTTTTCATCGCGCGTTTATGCGGAATACGTTTCTCCATCTGAAAAGCGATATTTTCCGATACCAGCTGAGCGTCTACATTCGGGTTCTTTATCTCTTTTATATCTATCAATATCTCTTTGCCGGCTACGGATTGCAGCTCCTCTTTCAGTTTTTCTATCTCCGATCCGCGCCTTCCTATTATAATGCCGGGCCTGGCGCTAAAGATGAAAACCCTTATTTTGTCGCTTGCGCGCTCTATCTCGATCTTGGACACAGCTGCCGCAGCCAGCGCCTTCTTTATATACTTTCTTATCTTTATGTCCTCGATAAGATTTTTCGGGAATTCTTTCTTGTCGGAAAACCACCTGGATTTCCAATTATATATGTAACCGACCCTGAAACCATACGGATGAACTTTCTGACCCATTTTACTCCTTATGCTTTTTGCCGGCTGCTTCCTTTGCCGGCTCTTTGGATTTTGCCTTCTTCGCTGTAGCGGCCTTCTCAGGCTTTGCCGCACCGTGCTTTACCGTGTGTTCCTCTTTTGCCTTATGCGCATGCGCCTGGTGTTGCGGGGAGTGTTTAATCTCATCCAGTTCAAGCGTCAGATGGCTTGTGCGCTTAAGGATCTCGCTCGCCCTTCCCATGGATGCCGCCCTGAACCTTTTGAGGGTAGGGCCGCAATCGGCTATCAGTTTTGATACGTAAAGGTTCGAGACATCGATCCCCTGCTGTTTTCGTTTTGCATTCGCTATAGCCGATTTTAATAATTCAATGGCGTATTTTGACGCTCCCTTTTTCAC
Source organism: Candidatus Omnitrophota bacterium (assembly GCA_022703295.1). Lineage (GTDB taxonomy): Bacteria > Omnitrophota > Gorgyraeia > 2-01-FULL-45-10 > 2-01-FULL-45-10 > JAKLDX01. Next base: position 1,472 of record JAKLDX010000143.1, on the reverse strand, counting down.
TGCCATAAGAATGGATATGGCCTCTTCGCACCTTTTTCCTTTAACAAGCGGGATTATCAGCCTAAATTTCCTCGGCGATATCCTTATGTATTTCAATACGGCTTTGCTTATCATATTTTCCTTTTTCAGCTTAAAGCTTACAGCTTACAACTATTAAGTCTTCTCCATAGATATTTCGGTGGCCGCGCCGTGCTTCTTAAACACCCTGGTCGGCGCGAACTCGCCCAGCTTGTGCCCAACCATATTCTCGGTCACATACACCGGCAAAAATTTCTTGCCGTTATAAACAGACACTGTCAGGCCGACAAATTCCGGCGTTATGGTCGATCTCCTGGACCATGTCTTGATGGGCTTCTTGTCTCCCGACTTGACTATCTTCTGAACTTTTATCAGCAGCTTCTCGTCTATGAACGGCCCTTTTTTCGTTGACCTTGACATCGTTCCTCCGCTTATACTGCACTTTTTAACTTAAAACTTAGAACTAAAAGCTCAAAACTTTGGCGTCCTTCGGACCTAGATTTAGTTTTAAGTTATAGTTTTTAGTTTTGAGCTTTAACTTTTAAGTTAAAAACTCTATTTCCTTCTCTTTAAAATATACTTGCTCGTAGGGTTCTTTTTCTTCCTTGTCTTCAGGCCCTTGGCATACTGCCCCCACGGTGACCTGGGCAAACCGCCGCTCGCCTTTCCTTCGCCGCCGCCCATCGGATGGTCATGCGGGTTCTTGGCGACTCCTCTTGAATACGGCCGTAGTCCCATCCATCTGGACCTTCCTGCTTTACCTATTGAAATAGTTTCATGCTCTATATTGCCTACCTGCCCTATGGTCGCCATGCAGTCAAGTCCGATCAGCCTTATTTCTCCGCTGGGAAGCTTGACCTGTGCATAATTACCTTCTTTCGCCATTATCAGGCACGAATCTCCTGCTGAGCGCGATACGCATGCGCCGGCGCCCCTCTTAAGCTCGATATTATGAATAGGGATACCGGCCGGTATGTTTGCCAATTGTGTGGCATTACCAACTTTAATTTCCACCCCTGAGCCGGCCATGACCTCGTCGTTAACACTCAGTCCCGCGGGCGCTATTATATACCTTTTTTCTCCGTCTGCATATTGTAGGAGCGCCAGTCTTGAGGACCTGTTAGGATCGTATTCTATGGCAATAACTTTTGCCGGGACATCGATCTTATCGCGCTTGAAATCCACTATCCTGAGCATGCGCTTGTGGCCGCCGCCGCGATGCCTCGATGTGACCCTTCCGCGGTTATTCCTTCCGCCGGATTTCTTCAGCGGCATAAGAAGTTTTTTCTCAGGCTTGCCTTTTGTCAATTCCGCGAAATCCGATATGGCCGTCCATCTCAATGCATCTGTCGTTGGTCTGAATTTTTTTATTCCCATGTGTCTCTCTTATTATTATTTTAGCTGTAATCTTAAAGCTTACGGCTTATAGCTACGTTACGTCTATTTTGTTTCCT
>JAKLDX010000142.1 GCA_022703295.1 Candidatus Omnitrophota bacterium | reverse complement strand
ATGGAGGGTCGCCGCAGTGAAACCTCCCATGTCGAGGACTGCGCCGCCGCCTACAAGCACCATCATGCTTTCCTTACGGTCAACGCCGAAATCTTCGGCCTCGCGGACAATATCGCGCACGGCCGACAGGCCCTCCTTCATCATCTCCCCGCCCTGCACCACCACTACGCGGGCATCGATAAGATAAGATTCAATATATTCTCTAATCTTTGCGATAAGCTCATCGCCGACACCTTCATCTACGACAAAGAAGGCTTTCTTATTCGCCAATTGTCCCGCAAGCAGGTTATTGCCCTGGTCGAAAACACCCCACGACAGCCGGACGCTGTAGCTTGCATCGGTCTTTACGCTGACCTTCATTGGCTCAACACCCGCGGCGGGATTGGCATGCGCGCTATTTTCTTGTCTAAGCTTTGCTACATCCTCCCTTGCGCTGCTTACCAGCCTCCGATATTCTTCTTCGGGGTATTCCTGCCGGCCACGGGAGATCAGCTCCTCGCCTCTATCGAGTAACTTATCCGCCTTATCAAAATTCCCTAATAATCTTGCGTAATCCAGCGCCAGATCTACATAGAAAGGCGTCGGTGTATAGTCGCATTCTCTCCTCAGGTACTCTTCCGCGTGAGCTAACAGCCTTTCCACTTCTCCGTTCATCCCAAGCCCGGCGTATCCGTTCGCGATGAACATGAGATGCGCTGCTTTATTGAGAGTGTCGTAATTAAGCGCCGGCGTAATTTTTTCTTCGGCTTTAAGTTTTTCGACTATGATCCTGGGCAGGTCCCGCCTGTCTTTAAAAGTAGCCAGCAGCCTAAGCATAAAATCTTTCAATTCATCTTCAACGTAAGAAGGCCTTATCAGGTTAGCCTTACCGGGCGGGCCCCTGACTATTCTGACCAGCCCCATCTTTTCCAGGATATTAAAATCGCTGCGCGCCGTAGAAAGGGGCACCCTCGTCTTGTCGCAATATTGCCTCAGGGTGAAATTGCCTTCGGGCATATTCTGAAAAGCAAATAGCGGATGGCCTTTCTTGCCTGCGCCTTCGGGCGACTCGCCGATCTTCTTCGCTTCTTTCTTGGCAAGAGCCATACTATATTGCCGCAGCTGCTCTGCAGCAGTAAGGCGCGACCCCAGCACCCGGCTCAACCGGACAGATGTTGCCTGGTATTCCGAAAGCTCCTCGGGCGTTTTGCTTAGGACAAGCTTTAATATATCCAGGTAGGCTTTGGGGGTAGCGTCAAGAGGCCTGAGGGTATTGCCTTCACCGGGCACATCTACATTAAGGTGTATGCCCTGGGCATCCAATATACCTTCAGGATACGGAGGAACCATGACCAGAGCCCCGCAGCTGGACGCTCCTGTCTCCGTAAATCCGGCTGCCTCTGTCCTCTCATCCGAGTCCAGCACTATGATATCTGCGGCGGCCAAAAGCTCCCGGCGTTCGTTATCGTCAAATCTGGGTACAAATATTAATTTCCCGGGATAACGCGTACTCGAAAGCCGTTTTTCTAATTCAACGAGCGAGTCTCTTATATCAACGCTCTCCTGATAATCGCCGCTTTTACCCTTCCCCTTCTTGCCTAAATTCTGGACGTTACCGTAGATTACTACCTGAACGCCCATCTGCACCAGTATCTCTATATTTTTATCGGTAAAGGCCCTTTTGCGTCCTGCCTTTTCGTCGACCAATCTGCCCGTATAGCATATGACCGGCTTCTCCGGGTCAAGCTGTACTCTCGCTACGCGCTTCTTGCATTCTTTCTTAGTATCAAGGACCTGCTTCGGTGTAGGATGTTCTACATCCGCGTCCGGGAACAGGTCAAGCATTGCTTTCCTGAATTTTTCGGCTGTGAATTTACGATATTCTCCGTTCGTCATTGCCACAAGCAGCCATTCAATGCCCCTCTGCCTGAAGTACCATTCGTCAAATACCTTCACATCATCGGCGTGTTTATCGCTGACAGCGCCCGCCCAATCGGCGCTCCTCAGGCCGCCGGAGGCCACGTCCGCGACTTCCGCATCCCATGTCTTACCGCTTTTATGGTAAAATCTGTCCCATAATTCGCCGGATATGCCCATGCCCCCTAATTCCCGGCCGCGGTCCCCCCATCCGTATTCGTGCCTGTTAGGGTACGTATGTGTAGTGACTGCTATTAATGCGCTGCCAAGGATAGGGTCTTTTATAAAATCCTGATCCCTGTAAACCGACATCAAACAAAGCTGGCTGTCATTCCCATGAATTATAGGAACTTCCCATGCTCCGTCAGGCAATGCGGCCTTTCTTTTATTTTCAACGCGTTTTACCAGTTCCAGGGAGGCCCTGGACATGAATTCGCTGAACTCTTCCCATGATGCCGGGTTATCTGCGGTGTCATACTCATACATCAGCTTTGTGCATCTTCCTGTGGCATCTTCGATAAGAAATATATCTATACCATATTCGTTCTTCCCCTGATGGACCTTTGCCTTTCTTATTCCGCCTCTGACCCGGACGTCAAATTCCTCCACTACATGCAGGTCTGTTAAGGGAATGGGCAGCGACTCATAAAAACTATAACCGGTTTCAGCAAGTTTGTTATCTTTATCCCGGCGCTGTTGGTAAAAAGGCTCTATCTGGTTAAGCGTGATACCGGTCTCTTTCAAAAATTCCTGCATCGATATGCCAAGATACTGCATGACCCTTCCCAGCCCGCCGCCCGGGAACCATATCTCAGACGAAACATGCCATATAGAGTGGCCCTTTAAATTTTTACAGAATTTCATTACCCATCCCGGAGGGACCTCATCCTCAAGCATCAGCCTTATGGAATCCGCTATTACAAGATTTTCAAATTTACTGCTTTCCAATATCGAGAGAAGGTTATCCTTCTCTTCCTTTGAAAGCAGTGTGACCGCATGCAGGACAGGCCAGCGGCTCTGGATGGGGTGCGCAGGCTGACCGAGTGAAGTCTCATTAGCTACCATAAGGAGGTCGTATAATCTTGACGGGTTATTGGAATAATTTTTTATGCCTTCCTTTAGCTCCTGCAAAAGGTATTCCCATTCTTTATTGGCAACGGCGCCCTGTACCCTGCACTGCTTATATTTCCAGTTGCGTATAGCCCTGCCGAATTTATTAGCAGGGTGATTCTCCAGCGCCTTCAGGCTGGGCCAATCGGTATCTTCCTTGCTAAGGCCCCAGAACACCTGTGAGGCGCACCTTATCGCTTCGTAATGCGCCAGTATCTCCGGTTCTCCGGCAGCCCCATCTTCGTTAAACCTGTCCTTGTATGCCTGAAATATCTCATGGAATATTGCTTCCTCTATATGTTCGCTCAACGGATTGGAAGGATCGAGGAAATCATATGTTATCGCGACCGCGTTATTCGTACCGAAACCGATATAATATTTTTTAAGGTTATTGTAATAAGGCAAAACTACTCCGAATTGCCTGCCGTTCCTGAAATTTTTAAAATCGTCGAGGACCTGAAGCAGCGCTACCCTATGTTCCTCGGGCGCTTTTTCGGCTATCCGTTTTTCCAGGTTTTCGACGGCCG
>JAKLDX010000141.1 GCA_022703295.1 Candidatus Omnitrophota bacterium | reverse complement strand
CCGACTTATGAGGAAGTCTGCTCGGACACCACGGGGCATGCCGAAACCCTGGAGATAGAATACGACCCAGGCGTGATCTCCTACTCAAAACTTCTCGATGAATTCTGGAAGATGCACGATCCTACAACGGCTAACCGCCAGGGGCCGGATGTGGGAACGCAGTATAGGTCGGTAATATTTTATTATAACGAAGACCAGGAAAAGGCCGCCAAGGCATCCAAGGAAAGGCTCGAAAAGAGCGGAAAATATAAGAAAAAGATCGTGACAGAGGTCCTGCCTGCCGGCGCCTTTTACAGGGCAGAGGACTACCACCAGAAATATTACATGAAAAAAGGCATAAAGGCCTGCCCGGAGTAACGAGCAAAATTTTTATACAAAAACCTTAATATATGATATACTATACCAATAATAAAGAGGAGGTGAGTAGAGTGAAGAAGATGCTAATAGCAGTTGTCGCGGTTGTTTGTGTCGCTTCGCTGTGCTATGCCGCAGAAGGCGATTCAGTAAAGGCCACTGAGCCGGTAGGCGCCGTAGTGGAAACAGGTGGCGTGTTTATCGGTAAGGTGTCTTCCGCAGTAGAGAAGAGCCTTGGCGGAAAAGGCGATATTACCGTAGTTGACGAAACGGGCAAGACGAAAGTGTTCCCCGTAGATCCCACGGTCAAGATTATCGATAATACTTTTAACGCGCTTACGCTGAACCAGCTTAAGCAGGGTGAAAAAGTATCAGTGGAATATACAAAAGAAGGCGGAACAGAGAAAGCCAAATCCATACAGGTAATGAAATAAGCCTGCTAAATGTTGAACGGACTTTTTTATTCCGTTGATTTGAGATGCCTCGCCGGAGATTATGCGTCGGTATAATTTCTGGCGGGGCGTTCGTTTTTAACCGGAAAATACGACGCAGGTGGAGCTTGATACACAAAAAAATAATAATATTGATTATGATCTTTATGATAACGATGTTCTACGGGTTAAAAACCGTAGATATGAAGACATCTTTCGGTGTTAATAAACAGATCGCCCGGCAGACGGCCTGGACGGGGCTTACTCTTTACGGAAAACTTGTTTATGATACAGAAAATGAAAATATGTCCCGGCTTCTCATCCGCATTTGTGAGTACAGAAATCAGATAATGGCAGTATGTATTCTGACGGGTGTCGTATTATTAATATTTTAGATAAGGATGGCCGGATATGGCAAAAAAGATATTAGTTCTTTCGGGCAGCCCTAAAGCCAACGGCAACACGGCAACGCTTGTAAAGTGGTTCGCAGAAGGTGCGTGTTCAAAAGGCGCCAAGGTTGAGGTCGCGGAGACAGCATTCCTTAAATATAAATCTACCGGTTGTACATCCTGCAGGGCGTGCCAAAAAATAAAAGAATATAGATGCGTTATAAACGATGAGGCAACGCCGGTTTTGGCCAGAATGCCGGATATGGATGCTATAGTGATGGCCACGCCGCTATACTTTTTCTCCGCAAGCGCCCAGCTGAAACTCGTATTTGACCGCATGTTTTCGCTCTATAAATGGGATAATTCCGCCGGCACTATGAAAACTCCTTTAAAGGGCAAAACGCTTGCCTTGATAGCCAGCGCATATGAAGATGTCGGGCTCAAAGAACTCGAAAAGCCTTTTAAAATAACCGCAGGCTATACCGGCATGAGATTCATGTCTCTTTTAGTCCCTAATGCCGGTGTTTCCGGGGATATCCGTAAAAAACCGGGAATCCGTGATAGGGCAATAGCTTTTGGCAAGAAAGTAGCCTGAGCACTTTCCGCCTTTTAAAATTACCCGTTTAAGGGAACTTTTCCGCCTATCCGAAGTGTCTAATATCATAAAGAGAGAAACAGCATGCTGGATATATCGAGGGAGATTATTAAAAAAGCCGCGTCCGGGGACATGGGCGCTTTCGGAGAGATCTACAGGACTTTCTCCTCAACCGTCTATACGGTCGCTTTTAATATTACCCATAACCGGCAGGATGCCGAAGAGGTAACCCAGGATGTGTTTGTGAAAATATTCAAAAAGCTTGATAATTTTAAATTTGAATCGGCTTTCAGCACATGGTTATATAGAATTACCATGAATGCGGCTATAAATACATATCATAGCCGCGCAAGGCGCAATAAAGGTACCGTTAATATCGAAAATGTCGATGAGCGGATAATGCAAAAGGCCGGCGCGTCGGAAGATTCACAAGTAATAGAGACGGCCCTGACCGAGGCAGGTGAAATATTGAACCATTTAAGCTCGGAGCATCGTTCTTGTATAGTGCTTCGCGAGATTGAGGGGCTTGATTACAAGGAGATGGCCGAAGTGCTGAATATACCGCTTAATACTGTGCGCACAAGGCTTAAAAGGGCCAGGGAGGCCCTAAGGGCCTATTGCGCGGAAAGAGGGGCTTGCCATGGATTGTAAAAAAGCGGAAGAGGTAATTTTTACGGATTACATAGACGGCAGGATACTGGACGAGGTCCTTCTGAATGAGGTAGAGGTTCATCTTGCTTCCTGTAGCCATTGCCGCGATCTTGAAAGGGAGCTCAAGAGCTTGCGCGCGGGATTCAAGGGGATGCCCCGCATGGAACCGCCGCGCGAGGTGTGGAATAGGATACGCTCAAAGATAGAAAAGCCTCAGGCGCACATGGCTTTCCCCGGCATTATCTTGAGGTCAATACCGCGCTTATCGTTCAGGATAAGGCCGGCTTTTGTTGCCGCGGCTGCTACGGTAGCGATATTGGCTCTTTTATTGCTGTCAAGGATGGCTCCATACAGCGATAATCTTTCTACAGCCCTCACGCAAGAAGACCTGGTATCCATGGTGAATTTAGGGGATAACGGAAATGGCTCGGCGTATAATTTTAATACGCCCGAAGAAAACTATTTTTTATAAGAACGAACTTTTAACCATAAAGGATTGTCTGAATAAATAGAAAAGAGGTGAGGGTCATGAAGAATAGGGTAATGCTGTCTGTAGTTGTGTTTGTAGTATCGATAATGATGACCGGTTATGTTTTTGCTGAACAGGGGATGGGCAGCCCCGAAAGCAACGGGGGATTTTCAAAAGATAAGAGGCCTGACCTAAAGCGGGAATTGAATCTTACACCGGAACAGGATAAACTCCTGAAGAGCCTCAGGGAGTCCGGCCGCTCAGAGATGGGAAGCCTGATGAAAGCGCTGAAAGCTAAACATGAGGAGCTGAGAATAGCGCTCGGAAAACCCGGCGTTACAAGGGCGCAGGTTGAGCCTATCGTGACTGAGATAAAAGCTATTCAGTCCAGGCTAACTGACCACAGGATAGACGGTATTTTTAAGACAAAGCAGATACTGACGCCCGAACAATTCCAGAAACTGCAAAATATGGAAAAAAAGTGGCAGAAAAGGCCGCACAGGAAGCACGGGGAGCGGCAGCCGTAGAAATAAATATATCCAGGACGGTTTTCGGCTTCATGCCGGAAACCGTCTTTTTTGCCATCCCGACTATCGAAGATTATGATATAATAATATCATAATAAGGTAAAGCATGATAAAAGCCCTTTATCTA
>JAKLDX010000140.1 GCA_022703295.1 Candidatus Omnitrophota bacterium | reverse complement strand
TTTTCAACCATGTGAAAATTTCGCTCGGTAAAATTTCTCGTACGCTGCCTAGAAATTTTAACGCGTCTGCTTACCACGTCGCCACATCACATTCCTAAAGAAGCGAAAAAATTTAGGGGCGAGAACCGGTAAAAATTTCAATGCCACGACCCAACGGCGAAAAATTCCTAACACACATGCGGAATATCAAACTCACCATACAATACGACGGGACGAGGTATGCGGGATGGCAGACGCAGAAGAACGCCAAGGCCATACAACAGGTTATCGAAGGCGCGATTAAAAGAATAACCGGCGAAAAAGTCAACCTAACCGCTTCGGGCAGGACGGACGCGGGTGTCCATGCAAAAGCCCAGATAGCGAATTTCAAAACGCATTCAAAGCTTCCTCTGAAAAATATCCGGATGGCGCTCAATTCAAACCTTCCGAGGGATATCGTCGTTACCGGTGTAGAAGAAGCTGCTGCAAAATTCAATTCCCAACATTCGGCCAGGTCAAAAATATACCGCTATACGATATTTAATAATGATTTTATGGACCCTTTCCTGCGTAAATTTGCCGCCAAATGCTTCTTCCGGCTGGACACAAAACTTATGAGAAAGGCCGCCGGACACCTTATCGGCAGGCATGACTTCACGTCTTTCAGGACCGAGGACGGCGAAAAAGACAAGGACTGCGTCCGGACCGTAAAAAAAATAGATATTGAAAAAAGGGGTGACCTGATATATATTGATCTTGAGGCCGACGGTTTTCTGTACAATATGGCAAGGAGCATCGTCGGCACCCTTGTCGAGGCCGGCCGCGGCAAGATCAGGGCCGAGGCTGTCCGAGATATTCTTTCGAAACGCGACAGGCGATTTTCGGGCCCGACCATGCCGGCAAAAGGCCTGTGCCTTATGGAAGTCAAATATTGAGCTCATTCTGAAAACTGAAAAAACGGGAGGTGGCACATGATGATGGGCGGATTATTCAGGATATTCGTGTCGCTTAGCTTGGGGTATGTGCTGTGCGTATTGGCTAAAAAGCAGGACGGGCTTCTCAGGACGGTAGGTTATACTATCGGTATATCCATGATGGTGATTAGCCTGCTTTACGGGTTACTGGGCGCAGAGATGAAATATAATTCAATGAAAAAGGTTTGCGGGATGCAGGGGTGCATGGACAAAAGCTGTAAGTGCATGGCGGGTAAACCCTCTTCGATGCCGCACAGATAAGAGTGAGCAAGAAATATAATACGATAATATTTGACCTTGGCAATACGCTTATAAGGTTCGATCATAACATAGCCGTAAAAAAGCTGGAAAAGCGCTTCCGGATAGACCGAGATAAGACTTACAGCCTTTTCTTCGATTCGGAGATCACCCATCTTTTCGAAACAGGCCGAATTTCCCCGCAGGAATTTTACCGGAAAGCCACCGCGATGATAGGCATAAGCCTCCCTTACGAGGAATTTATCGATGTATGGAATGACATATTCTGGGAGGATGAAGAGGCGTGCGGCCTGGCCAGGCAGCTGAAAAAATCCTATAAACTGGTCCTGTTATCCAACATAAGCCCGCTCCATTTCGAGCATATAGTCAAAAAATTCGATATAATGCGTATTTTTGACGAGATCGTGCCTTCGTTCAAGGTGGGCGTGATGAAACCCGATGAGGCAATATTCAGGCATGCGATAAAAGCGGCCGGCGGGGATGCCTCAAAGCTGTTTTATACGGATGACAGGGAAGAGTTCATAAAAGTTGCACAAAAGTTAGGCATAGATTCAGTAAGGTTCGAAAACGCCGAACATCTAAAGGGCGAGTTAAAGACCAGGGGCATTATATGAAATTTTCCTTGACAATGGGCGGTGTATTATAGTATAAATATCATACACTTTTCAAAAGGAGGGAAAGTGGGTTTAATCACATTAAACCCACTTTTTTTTTCGTATGGATAATGTAATAGAGAAAATAAAAGAGCTTTCAGCTTCTTATATGGAAGCTGCCGGCATAGAGCTGGTGGATATTACCTATAAGCGTGAACAGGGCGGTATGGTATTACGCCTACTGGTAGATACGGCCGCAGGCATAAGTATAGATGAGTGTGAGAAGCTCAACAGTTACCTCGGTGAGCTGTTGGACAAAGAGAATGTCATGGAGGATCGTTATACCCTGGAAGTATCTTCGCCCGGCCTTGACAGGCCTATGGTGACTGACAGGGATTTTGAGCGTTCGATGGGCAGAGAGCTGGAGATGACTACCTATGAGCCTATAGATTCAAGAAAGACGCACGAAGGCAGGCTGATAGGCATGGATAAGGAAAACATAGTGATCGAAGCCGGCGGCGTCAGCACTGTTATACCAAGGAATAAGATAGCAAGGGCCAGGCTTAAATTAGAATTTTAATATACAGGAGAGACGAAAGATGAACGATGAACTATTGAGGGTTTTGGAACATATAGAGCGCGAAAAAGGCATAGACAAGGAATTTTTGTTCAAGGCCATAGAATCCGCCCTTGTCAGCGCCGCCAGGAAGATAATCGGGAAGAAAGAGGCGGATGTCAGCGTGACGATAGACCGCGCGAACGGCAGCATAAAGATAATCAGCGACGGCAAGGAGATAAATTCCGAAGAGTTCGGCAGGATAGCCGCCCAGACCGCCAAGCAGGTGATAATACAGAAGATAAGAGAGGCGGAGAGGGACATAATATTTGAAGATTACCAAAAACGGGTCGGGACTATAACGAACGGCTCTGTGCACAGGTTTGAAAAGGGCGACATCGTTATAGACCTCGGCAAGACCGAGGCGGTGCTGCCGAAGTCCCAGCAATGCCCCAAGGAACGTTATAAACAGGGGGACAGGATACGTGCCTACATACTGGAAGTCAACAAGACTTCGCACGGCCCGCAGATAGTTCTTTCGAGATCCGACGCGGCATTCGTGAAAAAACTGTTCGAGATAGAGGTCCCTGAGATCACCGAAGGTATCGTAGAGGTGCGGTCGATTTCCAGAGAGGCCGGGGAAAGAACGAAGATAGCGGTCCACTCCAAGGACGAGAAGGTGGATGCGGTCGGCGCCTGTGTGGGGATGAGGGGTTCGCGCGTAAAAGACATAGTGAGAGAACTTCAGGGAGAAAGAGTGGATATAGTAAGATGGTGCGATGACCTGAAGGAATACGTTAAAGCTGCCCTCAGCCCGACAGAGATAAGCGAGATAAAGATAGATAAAGCCGCTAAGAAAATAGAAGTGGTCGTGCCGGACGACCAGCTTTCGATAGGGATAGGAAAACACGGACAGAATATAAGACTGGCGTCCAGGCTGATAGGCTGGGATATGGATATAAGAGGCAAGGAAGAAAAGGTCAAGGCCGCCAAAGCCCAACTGGCTGGAGCAGCGGCTGAGGCAGCGAAAGAGGAAGTCAGCGCCGAAAAAGAAGAAAACAAGGAAGAGGCGAAAGAAACTTCTATTACCGAACTTGACGGTGTCGGGGAGAAGACGGCAAAGATATTGATAGCCGCGGGCTACGATAGCGTTGAAAAAATAAAAGGCCTGACAGCAGAGGACCTGACCAAGCTTGATGGCATAGGTAAAAAGACC
>JAKLDX010000014.1 GCA_022703295.1 Candidatus Omnitrophota bacterium | reverse complement strand
CCAATGACGGCTTCAGGCTGCATGTATTATACAGAAAAAGACCCGTTCACCGGAAATAAGATATACGTAGCGAAGGGATTGCGGGAGAGAAAACTGCAGAGGGCGCTCCTGCAGTACAATCAGCCGCAGAACAGGAAGTATATTTTTGAGGCGCTGAAAAAATTGAACAAAATGAATTTGAGAAAATATTTTTTAAACTAACCTGCCATGCCGAATTTACTTGTTTCAGATAAAAAAGGAAAGATATTCGTTCATCCGACCCTGAAGGCAACGGGGATGAAGGCCAATTTCCTTTTCAGGCTTAAGGCCAAAGACCTGATCCGCCTGCCGGAAGGCAGCCGGCTATTCCTGCTGCCGGACCGGTCGCCGGTCGGATACGACCCGTCCCTTAAGAATTTTGTCGCTGCGGACGGGGCCTTAAGCGTATGCGCTTTTACGCCTCCCGGATACACCGTAACTTATAACAGCGCCTATAGAGAGCATGGGAAGCCGCGCATGCTGCCGTTATTCTCATACGCGGCGGTTGCGGTGCGCGGAAATGATCTGTATGCCGCTGCCATAAGGGTCGACCGCGACAAGCGCCATGATTCGCGCTTCATAGATATCGGAAAGGTGAGGTCCGGAATAAAAGAAATGAAGAGGGCCTTTCCGAGAAACAGGCTCGTGCGCCATCTCGCCGGATGCGCCCTGGTAAATTGCTGCCCCAACGCGCAAAATTTATTCCTGAAAAGATTCGAGGCGCCTCTGCCGGTATCTCCTTTCTGCAACGCCGCCTGCGCCGGATGCATTTCTTACCAGCCGAGCAATGAGTGCGCGGCAACGCAACCAAGGATAGCGTTCGTGCCTACGCCTCAGGAAGTATCCGAAGTTGCCCTATACCACATCACGAATGCGGCTGACCCTATAGTCAGCTTCGGACAAGGGTGTGAAGGCGAACCGCTGATATTCGGCGGGGTCATAGAAGAATCCATAAAACTTATAAGGAAAAAAACATCCGGGGGCACGATAAATATGAATACGAACGGCAGCAAGCCGGACGTAGTGGCCCGCCTGCTGGACGCGGGCCTTGATAACATACGCGTCAGTCTGAATAGCGTAAGGGAAAAATATTACGCTAAGTATTACAATCCTTACCGGTATTGTTTTGCTGATGTCATGCGGTCGATAAAGATATCCGTAAAGAACGGATCTTTCGTATCCATAAATTATCTGACGGTCCCGGGCTTCACCGACTCTAAAGACGAATTTTCGGCATTGCGTAAATTCATCCGCGCCTACCGGCCCGGCATGATACAATGGCGGAACCTGAACTTTGACCCTGCTTTATACTTCAAAAAATTAGGGATCTACACCTCGAGAGAGAACCTCATAGGAATAAAGGAAGAGATCGGCCTACTGCGAAAAGAGTTCCCGGCCCTTTCAATGGGGTATTTCAATCCGTCAAAAAGAAAAACGCTGCGACGTTAGCCTTCGCGCAACTGTTTTTCCGCGTCGATAACGTCACGATTCATAAGATGTATCGCTTTCGATATCTTCTGAGACAATTCAGAGGAGATGGGGGCATCCTTTACTTCCCTTAGGATCTGTATAGCCATCCTGAAATACCGTATTACCTCGCCTTCGTCCGTATCCGTAAGCTGTAATATCCTGGAAAATTTCAGGCCGTGGATCCATCCCTCCGTAGCTTTGGTCAGATTGAAATGAGGCACTTTGCTCAGAGGATATATACCGTATCTTGATTCTCTGTGCCTGACGGAATCATACAGCCTGTCGCATATATTTTTCAATTCCTGCGCTTCCTTTGACAGGCCCGTCATATGCTGGTTTCTCCTGGGCTCAAAGACCGCGGCTACCGCCAGCGTACCAAGCCCGACCTCGTCAAGGCCTTCAAAAACACCGCGTTCGAACAATTCGGATAATATAAGCTCGTAACCGTAAACCGCCTTGGCGAATTCGCCTTTCTGGGTCAGTTTCTCCTGCTTTATAAAATTGGCTTCGCTCAATAAATTAAGCTTCGATCGCATAAGCTTGAGGGCCTGCTTGCGCTGATGGGGTTTTGACTGGAAATAATGGAATGAAAGGGGATAGACCTCGAAAAGGTCCTCTCCGTACTTCTCGTAAAGATTGAGGATCGTCGCGTAGGATGTGTTCAGCTGACTATTAACGCTCTCCGGGCGGCCGTAGATGATGCGCCTGACCTCATCGATCTTTATCATATGAGGGTTCACCCTGCTGTAAACGAACCCTTCGGCGTCTATACCGCGCCTGCCGGCACGGCCCGCCATCTGATAGAAATCCCTGGTCTTGAGGTTCCTGGTATAGTCCCCGTAAAACTTTCTCAGCTCATCGAATATAACAGACCTGCTGGGCATGTTTATGCCGAGCGCGAACGTCTCGGTCGTAAATATCACCTTCAGCAGCCTGCTCGTAAAAAGGCGTTCGATGACCTCTTTTAGTGTCGGGAGCATGCCGGCATGATGGAAGGCTATGCCGCGCTCTATCAGAGTTCGCATCGAAACAGCGCTCCTCTCGTTCTTCAGGGCGAATTTTTCGCAGAGCGATTCGAATAGAGACAATATCTGAGCTTGTTCGATCCGGTCCAGAAAATTATAATTATATAGTTCCGCGGCAAGATACTCGGCCCTTTTCCTGCCGAATACAAAATATATACAAGGAAGGCCGTTCTGGCTTTGCACATATTTTATAAGGGCATTGGTCTTATTGGGCTGATGGATATGGCTCTTGCGGATAGAGTTCAGGTTATCGACCACCTTATTGTGGCACTGAAAGAAGAAGTGGAGAGGAACAGGCCGCTTGTCTTCTATAACTATCCTGACCTTCTTCTTATGTATTGATTCGATCCATTCCGCGAATTCGTGTATGTTCGGGATGGTGGCAGAAAGGCATAGGATGTTCATGTGGCCGGGGAGGAACATCAGCGACTCTTCCCACACGGTGCCTCTCTCAGGGTTGTCTATGTAGTGGACCTCGTCGAAAATTATCCATGAATATTTTTTCAGGCTATCCGGCTCCTCGAGGACTTTGTTCCGGAATATCTCGGTCGTCATTATGAGCACCGGCGCATCCGGATTGAGCGATACGTCGCCTGTCAGGATGCCGATCTTGTCCGAGTAGTTCACCTGGAAATCCCTGAACTTCTGGTTGGACAGGGCTTTTATCGGTGCCGTATAGATGACGTTGGAGCCTATCTGGAGGCAGCTTTCGATCACATGCTCGGCGATCGCGGTCTTGCCCGCGCCGGTCGGAGCTGAAACAATAACGGAATAGCCGTTATTTATATAATCTATCGCCTCCTGCTGAAACCTGTCATATTGCATGATAATATTATAGTCTAATCGCTTGATTTATCCAATTATAAAGTGTAAAATACTAATCTATGGGTTACGAACAGGCGCTAGAAAAGGCATGGGCGGAAATTTCCGGCCTCGCTCCGGAAAAACAATTATCGCTGAAGTTTCTGAACGATAATTACAGTATAAACACGGAGGCCAGGAGCGTCCTGTCGGAATCCTGCAATGTCCCGGCCAAAACTTATCTGTCCATACTACTGCTGCACTACCTTATCAGAAAATTCAGACCGAAAGGGCCCGTCAAACCGACCGGCGAATGGATAGACTTCAACCAGCTGGAGGGAGGAGAAGAGTATTACCCGACCTTCAAGAAACGGACGATAAGCCACTTGTTGAGAAAATACGGCAAGGCTCCCGAGGCTATCCTCAAGGTCTCGGAGCGGCTTCCGGTAAAAACCGCCGATAAAGGAGACGTCGGGATCGTGGTCTACCCGTTCGTTGATGTTCCGATACTCATAACCATGTGGAAGGCTGACGACGAGTTCGGCCCTGACGCAAACATACTTTTCGACAGGACCATTGCCGATGTATTCTGCACCGAAGACATCGTCGTCCTGACAGAGACTATCGTCCACTCATTATAAATATAGGGGGCTATATGAAAAAGAATTCAAAAATAAAAAGACGCATCGCGATCTTGACCGGCGGGGGAGATTGTCCGGGGATAAACGCGGTCATAAGGGCGGTCGCGAAAAAAGCCATACTGGAAGAAGGTATGGAGATAATAGGCATTGAGGACGGCTACGACGGCGTCGTAAACAATAAGCACCGGAAACTGGAGTATCATGACTTTTCCGGTATACTCACTCTGGGCGGAACGATCCTCGGCACATCAAAGAAAGCAAATCCTTACAGGTACGCCATCCATCAGGGAGATAAACTGGTGTTCAAGGACATGTCCGCAATTTCTATAGAGAACATCAAGCAACTCGATATAGAATGCCTTGTCTGCATAGGCGGAGACGGTACGCTGGGGATAGCGTACAAATTATTCAGGGATGGAATACCTGTCGTCGGAGTACCGAAGACCATCGACAACGACATCATCGGCACCGACATAACTTTCGGATTTGACTCAGCCGTATGGATAGCAACGGAGGGCATAGACAGGCTGCACACAACTGCACAATCCCATCACAGGATAATGATAGTCGAGGTCATGGGCCATAACGCGGGCTGGATAGCGCTGCACTCGGGAATAGCCGGCGGAGGCGATATAATACTGATCCCCGAGATCCCTTATGACCTGAACGTAATAGCGGAGAAAGTGATCGACCGAAACAGGCGCGGAAAACGCTTCAGCATCATTATCGTCGCGGAAGGCGCAAAACCAAAAGGCGGGAATATCGTGGTGCAGCGGATAGTCAAAGAGAGTTCCGATCCTATACGCCTCGGCGGCATAGGGTTTGTCCTCGGGGAACAGGTTGAGAAGATAAGCGGCATTGAAACACGAACAGTAGTCATGGGGCATTTACAGCGCGGAGGCTCCCCGACGCCGGCCGACAGGGTCCTCGCGACGAGGCTCGGCACGGAAGTCGTCGACCTGATAAAGAATAAGCGCTTTGGCAATATGATAGGTATAAAGAAGGACTCATTTGTAAGAGTTCCGCTGAAGGATGTCGCCAAAGGGGTAAGAAAGATTCCGCTCAATCATCCTTTGATAAAATGCGCGAGATCCGTAGATACATGTTTCGGCGACAGGCATAAATAAGGTACAGGGCCTTACATCTGATAAAAGGAGATAAGACTTATGGCAAATGTATTTAACGCCGCCGAGGTAATAGACATGGGGATAGAAAAAGAAAAGAAGAGGCGTGATTTTTACGGAGCGGTAGCGGAAAAGTTTACCGCGAAAGAAATGAAGGACCTTTTCACCAGGCTCAGGGACTGGGAGGACACCCATATAAAGAAATTCGCCGAGATCAGGGACAGTATAGAGGAATCCGAAGCGACAGAATCTTACAGAGGCGAGCTCGCTTCGTACATGAAAGCGACGATCGATGACATACTATACAATCAGGTCTCGGCCGGAGAGTTCGGAAAGAACGTAAAAACGGAGCTTGCCGCTATCCAGTATGGCATGGGCTTTGAGAAGGACGCCATACTTTTCTTCAATGAGCTGGCGAAATATATGCCGGCCTATCACAAGGAGAAGGTGCAGGAACTCGTTGAAGAGGAAAAAAAGCATCTCGTGTTCTTAGCTGAACTAAAGAAAAAATATACTAAAATATAGCCATATTTTTACGCGATTTTTAACTTTTTTCGCCTCATACTATTGCTTTTCGTGGCGTTATATGATAATATTACATTGATTTATCTTTGGCTTAATATATAAATATTATATAACATTATAAGGACGCTAGTGAGTGTTAAAAAGATATTCCTAAACGAAGAGGATATACCTAGGCAGTGGTATAATATTGCCGCAGACTTACCAACCCCAATGCAGCCTCCTGTAGGGCCAGATGGCAATCCTATCACTCCGGAGATGCTGTCTCCCGTTTTCCCGGCAAATCTGATAGAGCAGGAAGTAAGCCGTCAGCGCTGGATCGACATCCCGACAGAAATACTCGAAATCCTCAAAATTTGGCGTCCCACTCCGTTAATAAGGGCTTATAATCTGGAGAAACATCTTAAGACCCCTGCCAGGATATATTTTAAAGATGAGAGCGTAAGCCCTCCGGGCAGCCATAAACCAAACACCGCAGTTGCACAAGCCTGGTATAATAAAAAATTCGGAATTAAAAAACTGACTACTGAAACAGGCGCCGGACAATGGGGCAGCGCGCTGGCCTTTGCATGCAGCCTTATAGGCGGAATTGAATGTAAAGTTTACATGGTCAGGATAAGCTTTGACCAAAAACCTTTCCGCAAAGCCATGATGCAGGTCTGGGGGGCTAATTGCGTTGCGAGCCCCAGCAAGGAAACCAACGCGGGCAGGGCGATACTTAAAAAAATGCCGGACACGCCGGGCAGTCTTGGAATAGCGATAAGCGAAGCCATAGAAGAGGCGGTGACGGACAAATCCGGCAAGACGCGCTACTCCCTCGGAAGCGTACTGAACCACGTCCTGCTCCACCAGACGATAATAGGCCTGGAGGCAAAAAAGCAGCTGAAGATGGCGGGGGAAAAAGGCGTCGACGTCGTTGCGGCATGCGCAGGAGGGGGGAGTAACTTCGGCGGGCTGGCTTTCCCGTTCGTACTCGATAAGATCAACGGAGAAAAGATAGATATCATACCTGTGGAATCCGCAACCTGTCCCAAAATGACGCGCGGCCCGTTCGCTTATGATTTCGGCGACACCGCGCAGATGACACCGCTATTGCCGATGTTCACATTGGGACATGCTTATGTGCCGCCTCCCATACACGCCGGAGGCCTTCGTTATCACGGAATGGCGCCTCTCGTCAGCCAGTGCATAGTCGAAGGGCTGGTCGCGCCGCGCGCATACAATCAGCTTAAATGCTACGAATCCGCATTGCTATGGGCCCGCGTGGAAGGGTCGATCTGCGCTCCCGAAACGAGCCATGCGATCGCATGTGTCATCGAAGAAGCCCTGAAGGCCAAGGAGGAGGGCAAGGAAAAAGTCATCCTCTTCAATTACAGCGGCCACGGGCTATTGGACCTGGGAGGTTACGAAAAATATCTTTCCGGCAAGCTCACCGATTACTCACTTTCGGAAAATGAACTTTGCGACTCCTTAAAAGTTATAAAAGATTTCCCGAAAGCAAAAAAACATAAGAGCGGCAAGTGGTAAGCCAAATAAAAAATGCTGAATGAGATAAATAAGAAAGTATCCATTGAATACGAGGGGCTATACACCCAGCTGATACTCGCCGCCTTCTTCATGTTCATCATTCCTCTCCTTCTTGCCTTATACGTAATATTTAACGTTATCGTCAATAAAAATATCGACGCTACTATGGGATACGCCAGATTGGTCATTTTCTGGATGGTGGCTTCCGGCATATTCGGCTTCATATTGATCAGAAGGCCCGTCAAGGCGATCCTGCAGCTGATAAACAAAGCAAAGAACATAGCCGAAGGCAACCTAGACGAGAAGATAGTGGTGGCCAGGAGAGATGAATTAAAGGACCTCGCTTCCGCGTTTAACCGCATCACCGCCGACCTTGAAAAAAAGATAGCGGAACTTGAATACTCCCGAAGCCTGACCCGGGAATTGTTCCAGAAGATAGGCCACGCCATAACCTCAAGCCAGAGGATGGATGCGCTACTTACACTGATAAACCAGAGCGTGCGCAAGGTGCTAAGGGGCGAATCAAGTTTTATAACCCTTTATGAACCGGATTCAAGAAAACTTTACCTGAAAGCTTATTCGGGTTCACAGAGAGACCTGAACGAAAATATGCAGCTGCCTGATAATAAAGGCGTCATGGGTTTTGTAATAAAAAATAAGAAACCTATGATAATAAAAAAAGGCGGCGTTGAGGATAATCTGCCCGCCCAGTACCGCGAAGAGATATTGAAATATACGACCATCCTATGCGTGCCCATTATAGAGAAAGATGAGGTTAAGGGCGTAGTCGGGGTATCCGACCTGTTGGATACCGACAAGATAGACACCGACGATCTGTTCCTGATGGAAAATATAGCGGGACAGATCGCTACATCGCTGGAAAATTTCGCGCTTAATAAAAATATTGAAGAGACGTATTACCAGACACTTATTACCCTGGCCCGGGTAGTCGAAGCAAAAGACCCTTACAGCGCGGGCCACCTTGAACGAGTAAGCAAATATGTATCGAAAATGGCCGATAGGCTGAAGCTGGAGCCGGAGACAAAAAAGATGCTTATCGGAGGCGCCATACTTCATGACCTCGGTAAGGTCGGCATCCAGGACAGCATATTGAAGAAAGAAGGCAAGTTCAGCGAGGAAGAATACAGCATCATGAAACAGCATTCCATCATAGGCGAAAACATCCTTAAGCCGCTCAGAACGATGTCAAAACTGAGCAGCCTCGTCAGGCACCATCATGAAATGTATGACGGGAGCGGCTACCCTGACGGCCTTATGGGCGAGGATATCCCTCTGACTTCGCGCATGCTTGCCGTCGCGGATATCTACGACGCCCTCACCACCGACAGGCCTTACAGAAAGGCGATGTCGAAGGAAGAAGCCGTAAAAACATTAAGAAGCTACGCGGGAAATAAACTTGACCCGAAACTCGTAGAGATATTTATCAGCATAATATAAACCGAATTGTAAGGAGGAGTAATGAAAATAAACATATGGCGTTTCCTAACCATAGGCTTGGTCCTTTTATTGGCATTTATGGCCTGGTATATATACGAGTATGACAGGACTTCAAAAGAGAGCGTCGCGCGTGTAACCAAAGAAAAAGTCTCTATAGAGCAGCAGATGATGGATGTCGCGAAAAAGAAGAAGCTCCTCGAGGGCGAAGTCGCCATGGCCAATAAGGAAAAGGCCGATCTTCTCATAAAGATCAACGAATATGAGACGCGGCTGAAGGAAATGTCCAGCGGATATGACGATAAGATAAAAGAATTAAACGATACCATCGAACAGCTCAGGCAGGACCTTGCGGCAAAAGAAGAAGAACTGCCAAAAAAGAATTCCGAAATAGAATCTTTACGCAGGCAGATAGCTGAGTATGAAGGAAGGCTCATGAGCTTAAACAAAAAAGCAGCTAACCACGAAACATCTTCCGGCAAGGCCGGCACGCCGGTAACCCTTGAGCCTATCACGGTAACCGGACCGGAACAGGCTCAGGCCGCAAAAAAGAACTTTGCAAAGACTAAGAAGCTCAATGCCAAGGTAGTCGACGTAAATAAAGAATTCGAATTTATCGTAATAAATGCCGGCAAGGAAAGCGGGATAAACGCAGACGACACCTTGTTCGTATACCGTAAGAAAAAAATGCTCGGAAAAGTGCTGGTGGAGAGGGTTGGGGACGGTGTATCCGTAGCCAGAATATTATATAAATCCCTCCTCGATGAGGTAAAAAAGGACGATGAGGTAAGCACGTAATTGGATATTAAAAAAATAATATCATATCTCAGGCAGCTGTTTCTGACAGGGGCCGCTATCTACATAAGCGACGATTTCGTAGATGTGGCAAAGGGCAGCCAGACGGCAGGCGGGCTAAAGGTCTCTTTTATACAGAGATACCCCTTGCTGAAAACCGTCAGAAAAACTCCTTATGAGGATGCAAAAGACGACATTGACAAAATAATAGATAAGGCCTTTTCCGAGGACGAAGAAAAGCCTTATAGGGTCGCTGTAAACATAAGGAACGATTCCTTCATACTGCGCCATTTTATCATCAAAGGCATCCCGGAGAATAAGCTGGGCGAAGCGCTCGTATTCGAGGCACAGAAATACGTCCCGTACCATATCGACAATCTCATATACGGCTTCAAGGTCTGCTCGAAAAAACCCGGCCTTGAGGACATAATATTCTGCGCGGCGGAAAAAGAGAACGTAAATAATATAATCCGGTATTTCGAGGACCAGAAAATGCTGGCGTCTATCGTTGAACCTGCCCCCATGCTTCTTGCCACGTGCCTCAGCCTGGACAAGGCCGTTGAAAAGGAAGGCGCTTACCTGTCCATCCATTATGAGCCCACGAACAAGGCGATCATAACCGGCATACACCATAAGATGCCTCATTTCGTCCGGGAATTACGCATATTCCCCGGCGACGAGGAATTCAAAACCGCCGAACTCAGCTACCCGCAGCTGAAGGATGTATGGCCTGTGATCAAAAACGATATCGTGGGAAGCATGGAATACCTGGCAAAAGAGGCCAGAAAGGATGTTGATAAAATTTTCATATCCGGCTTCTCTTATTCACCGGAAGAAAAAAGCATCTCCGCCGAATTCGGAATACCCTTTGAGCGCATGAACCTTACCTTCGCCAAGGGCATAGAGATAGCCAGTGCCGACAGGTTCGCGCCGACACTCGCCCTCCTGAACGATTCCTTTAAGGCTCCGCATATAAACCTGGCACCGAAGGAGGCCATTCACAAGGATCCGCGGGCGCTGCTTCCGGTGGCATTTAAGAGCGCGTTGATATTTTTCGCGATAATCGCGGTTCATTTATGTTTCCTGCCGTACCTTTCGTCACAGTCAGGAAAATTAGCGGAGACCAAGAACAAGTTCGCCGCATATAAATCCATCGACCCGAACTCATCGAGAAACGACGTCCTGCAATATATGGACAAGATACAAAAAAAGGCTGTCTATATAAATGACATATTAACCAAGAGGATAAAGCTCGCCAAAAAATTATCCCGCATAGGTAAAGATCTTATTAAAAATTCATGGGTAGAAGACATAGATTACCAGAATGGCATAAGTGAAAATTCCACTCTATCCTTAAAGATATCCGGTTCAATTTATACAGGCACTGCGGCGGAAACCAGTAAGTCCAGCGCAAACAGCATAGTAGAGCTTATAAAAAAAGACCCCGTAATGATGGAGGGGATGAACAAAGTCGAAGTTGTCTCGGTAGAAAAAACGAAATTCCTGAAAAAGAATACGACCAGATTCGAAATACTTCTGCGCTGAGGGCATTATTGCGATGATAGAAATAGCGGAAATTAAAAACATATTATCTGACAGGCTTAAGATCGCTTATATAATAGCGCTGTGCCTGTTGGGTATATTTGCCTATCTTCTTCTGGTGCAATATGATATCGGGAGCATCCTCAGACTGAAAAACAGGATAGAGGACACGGAGGCCAATCTGACTACGATTAAAGCGGCTTCCGAATATCAGACCTATATAAATGAGTTCAACTCCATGTATCTAAATGATGAGAACGCGAACTGGCTGATCGAGACCATTACAAAATTTGCGGAAAGCGAAAATGTAAAAATAAAACTTATAAAACCGATAACCTCAGGAGGCATATCGGAATATAAGGTCGTCAGGGTCTTGGCGGAGGGCAGGTCCGAATATCTGAACCTTTTGTCCTTCATAAAGCGTCTGGAAAATTATAATAAGCACCTTTTTATAGAAGAATTTAATATAAATACCAACGTATCGACAAACCAGCAGCTCATGGGGCCGCAGCAGGCCTTCCTTCCGCAATTTATGGGAGGGGCCGAAGAGGCTGACGGGCAGGGCCAGGTGTTCGAGGCGGAACAGTCACCCGCCGAAGAAGAGGGGTTGTCGTTTAAACTGATTGTGTCATTCTTCAGCAAATAAAAATGAGCGACCAAAAAAAAGTTATCATAGAAAAGGTGATCGTTGGTATAATGCTGGTGGTTTTGGGCCTGAGTTTTTTGTATTCAAAAATACGCTCAGAAAAGCGCTCAAAAATAGCTCAGCCGCAGGCAGGGACGTTTAATCTCGATAGCGCCAAAAAATTACTTAAAGATGTACAAAAGAAGGGGACTATCGTAGATGAAGACGAGGAAGGGGTGGCCGACCCCACCAAAAAACCGGATGAGCTGACCGCCAAAAAAACGCCGGTAGCGTCGCAGACGACTTCTTCGTCCGCAAGCAGCACGACTCAGCAGCAAAAACTTACACTGGAAGGCATCATCTGGGGGGGGAACAAAAATATGGCAATGATCTCAGGTAATGTAGTCTATGAAGGCGATACGGTCGCCGGAGCTAAGGTCGAAAAAATCGAAAAGGGCGAAGTCGTCCTGACAAAAGACAACGAAACAATAAAACTAACGAGGTAACGATATCATGAAAAAACGGACTTTTACTATATTCCTTATATGGACTTTTTTGTTTTTAGCCATTGCACCCTCCGGATACGTCCAGGAAGCGCCTGATGTAAAAAACCATTCATCTATTGAGGACGCGAAGGTTTCAATGGATTTTGAGAATGCACCGCTGAAGACAGTGTTGAAGGCATTTTCAAAACAGGCAAATATGAATTTCATCGCAAGTGACGTTATAGAGGGCAAGCTGATAACCGTTTATCTCAACAACGTATCGATAAACGAAGCGCTGTCATCCATACTTGACGCGAACGGCCTTACATACGAGATACAGACCGGCGGAGTATACCTGATCAAGGCCCTGGGTGCCGGCACTGTGAAAACTTTCACGCGGGTATACAGGTTAAAATATCTGCAGGTTTATAATATGTCGGAGCAGACAGGAACGGTTACGTCAACGACTAACGTTACAATAATAGGCTCTCCTACTATAGCTGCGGCCGGCTCTACGCCGACCACCTCGGCTGCTTCCACCACAGAAAGCACACAGGCCTCTGGCAAGGATCTGGCGCTGGGCGACTCTAAACCAAAGAACATAACTGAAATAATAAGGCTGCTTATGACTAAATACGGCAAGATAGTAGCCGACCGAAGAAATAACAGCCTTGTGGTCACGGACGTTCCCGAGGTATTTGATAATATTGAAAAGACCATCAAGGCCCTTGACGTTGAGCCTGTCCAGATATTGATCCAGGCCGAAATAATAGAGACAACCACTTCGGCGCTTAAAAGGATCGGCATAGAATGGGGCGGAGACGAGAGCACGCAATTCATGAAGTTCACTTACGGGAAGGGCAGCCCTGCCGTGACAGGCGCGCAGAATCCTGTGTGGCCCACACCCTTTCCTTTTACTGAAAACTTTGTGAAAGATACTTTCGGTACCAACATCCCTACCGCCGCTCTTTTTAAATACGGCACGCTCACAATGCAGGACTTTGATATAGTAATCAAACTTATCTCGCAGGATCAGGACACTAAATACCTCTCACGGCCGAAAATAATGACCATCAATAACGAACCGGCGGTTATCAAGGTATCCGCCAATACGGCAATAGGCAAAGTGAATACTTCCGTTTCCCAGGTAGGCTCGACTATAGATACGGCTGAACGAGCCGAAACCGGAATAGTGCTGAATGTGACTCCGCAAGTCAGCGAAAACGGTTTCATTTTTATGTTTATCCAGCCCTCGGTATCAAGGGCAGTGGCTTCAACTTTATTCTCAACGACTTTCATGGACCCGAGCTATAGGACGTCCGCAAGCACTGTAATGGTAAGGGATGGCGAGACAATATATATAGGAGGGTTGATACAAACGGATAATTTTAAGATCAGCCGCAAGGTTCCTTTTCTGGGGGATATCCCGATCATCGGAGAACCTTTTAAGTCAAGATACACAAGGGTCAATGACACAGAATTGATCATATTCGTAACTCCCCATATCGTAAAGAAAAGAGACGCGCAATTCGTGGCCCCCGCGGGAACTCAAGAGCGCGATTCTATCATGGAAAATGCAATGGAAAGGACAGCTGAGAAACTGGCGAAAAAAAATAAGAATAAAGACAAGAAAGAGGTAAATATCTCTTCGAAAAAAGCAGTTCAGATGCGTAATAATACGATAAAAGATACTATGGAAAAATATTCCGTAAAAAAATAGTAAAATTTGATGAGGCGCAGAAAAATATGTCACCAATAGACAGGAAACGACTGGGAGAGATGCTGATCGACGATGGCCTCGTGACCAAAGAACAGCTTGAAGAGGCCCTGAACCTTCAGAAGCAAAGCACCGAAAAGTTACCGGTGGGCGAGCTTCTGGTACAGCTGGGGTATCTTTCGGAGGAGGGCCTGGCCCTTACATTAAGCAAAAAACTCGGGACTAAATATGTCAGCTTCAGCGACAGATCGCTCTCCGTCAACCTGGACCAGAACCTTGACAAGTTGATAGACGAAAAGACAGCCCGCGAAAACCTCATACTGCCTTTATCAAAAACAACCAGGCACCTGGCCGTTGCGATGTGGGACCCGTTGAATTTCGTAATAATAGACAACCTTAAAAGAATGACATCCCTTGACCTGATAGTATACTGCAGCACAAAAAAAGATATAGTGGAAGGCATCGATAAACTTTACATCTGGAGAGGGGCGCCGCCTTCCGAAGGAACCATGGCTATTCCGTCTGAGCGCGCAGGCATAGCGCGGGACGAGGCGGATAAATTGAAGCAGAAAGCCGCAGAGGCCCCGATCATTAAAATAGTGAACGGGATAATCCAGGACGCTGTAAGGCAAAAGGCCAGCGATATCCATATTGAGCCCCAGGAAAAGGACCTCTCGATAAGGTTCAGGATCGACGGTACATTATATGAGCAGGAAGTGCCCCAGCAGGACATAACACTGGCTATGATGTCGCGCATAAAAATACTCGCGCGGCTTGACATATCGGAAAAACGGCTTCCTCAGGACGGCGGCTTCATGATGAAGATCGACAACAGGAGCGTGGACCTCCGTATTTCCACCATCCCTACAATACACGGCGAAAAGGTTGCCATAAGGATACTTGACAAGGAATCAATAAGTTTCAACCTCTCCACGATAGGCTTCAGTCCCGCGGAATTAGAAAAGGTGTCGACCAGCATAAAAAAGCCGTATGGCCTTATATTCGTAACGGGCCCGACGGGAAGCGGGAAGAGCACCACTCTATACTGCCTTCTGAATGAGATAAATTCGCCGCAAAAGAATATAGTGACCATAGAAGACCCCGTTGAGTACAGGATAAAAGGCACCAACCAGGTGCAGGCAGCGCCGAATATAGGACTGACATTTGCGGCCGGGCTGCGTTCATTCTTAAGG
>JAKLDX010000139.1 GCA_022703295.1 Candidatus Omnitrophota bacterium | reverse complement strand
TGTGACGAGGTCCGTATTAAGCCCTATCCTCCTGAAGATGGATGCCATAAGGACGGAGCCGTCGACGCAATTTGCCTGGGCGTAATTGATGCTTTCTCCCAAAAGTCTTACATACTGGCTTCCTATATATGGGTTGTCATCGTCCGCGCTGGCTGTCATTGTGCTGTAATGCATGCCCCTGCGTTTCAACGTATCCCATATAGCTTCGATTTCCGACATTACACTTTCCCTGTCCCCGGAGTAGCCCGCGAAGCTATCGACTCCTTTGGATGCGAGGGCCTCTTTAAGGATCTGGTTTATTAAGGGGTGGTTTTCGTTAACATAAGCCGCAAACAGGTAGGATGTATCGTGCACATTCCCCTGAGAGTCTACGAAATAGTAAACGCATTCATTGACAGGGCGGACCTGTACGCGCACGGTCTTTTCAGTGACAGCCTTATTGCCTATTTTGATCTTGAAGCTTAATGTCTCGGGGACAGTCTGTTTTACTGCCAGCAGTTTTTCATAATCGTATTTAAGTTCGGGATATACGCAGTAAACGGTATCCTTTTCGGCCAATGTGCCGCCAAAGGTGCTGGGTTTAATGAAATTCCCGCCTGATATCTCTACCTTTATAGGGCAATTTCTTTCAGCACTGCGGACTGCTATGCCGATAATCCCCCAATTGTCGCCTATGTGCTGTTTATCATTCCACGGCCCCTCCTTTAAAGTCGCCGTACTTATCACGACGGAAGGGTAGATATTTTCTCCCATCTCGAATAGCGGTTCCCATCCGCCCGGTCCCAGATTAGGGAGTTTTCTATCAGGAATGGTATCAGCGTCTTCTTCCTGCGCGCCTGAATTTCCGTTTTTAGAGGCTGCCTTAGAGGCATCCTCTTTTGCGGGGCATTTAACGGTTATAGGATCTGCGAAAATAAATAAAGAAGTAAGAAGAAATGTATATAGCAGCTTTGACCTGAGATTATACATGCCGCCTCCGGTTTTATTTTGTTTTGGCGTACCCCGCCGAGGGGATACATTATTAAGCTAAATAATACTACGATGAAAGAGAGGGGTCAATATTAATCTGGGTGTTTTAATATGGAACCTCAGCGGCATCTTAATTAATGCGCCCCAAAATAGTCATGTGAAATATTTATTCAGGCAGTCAACTTGTGTCTGCCCTTGACAAAATTTAATATAACAGCTATAATTTATATAATTATGAAAATCCGCAACAATACCAAAGGCGCGATGTTACTGGACGCTTTAGCTGCGGCGCTGATAATAGCGATCGTTGCTATGGTTGGGCCTATATTCGGCACCAGCGTAACGGGCAGCATTCAGGAAAGACAGAAGTCGATCGTCGCGGCCAACCTGGCAGCATCCCAGATAGAAGACCTTAAAGATAAAACCAAGACACAATATAGCACCGATCCGGGGCCGCTTACAGCGGGAAATCACACGACTACGCTTGTGGCCGCTGATATTCCCACAGGATATGCCGTATCTTATGTTGTAGCAAATAAAATTGATGCCGCATGGAGCCAGGATGGGAACGTCAATAACAGCAACTATAAGAGGATCACGGTCACATGCACTTACCCTACAGGCAAGAGCACTAAGCTTGTAGGCTTTGTGGTGGAGTCATGATGAGCAATAATACGGCCGGGAGAAAAGGTTTTGTAAATACATTCATGGCGCTTTTTCTGGTCGTCCTCATCACCCTCATGGCTATGATACTATCGGGTGTCAGCCCGCTCTTTATGAAATTCGTGAAAGACCAGACGGTCTCGTACCAGAATTATTATTATGCCGATCTGGGCATATACCGCGCGAAATGGCTGCTCAAATACATAACGGTAACGAAGGCCGTCCCATATAACGAAACCCTCGGTGTCGATACAGATGATAACGGCACTACAGACGCCAATATCAACATAACTATAACTTGCACAGCCGACAATAACTACACCATAACGTCCATCGCCAACGGAAAGACCATAACCGCCAAGCTTGAAAGCGGTAAAGTAGTTTACTGGAAATAAGCAACCGGCTATCTTCATTTGGCGAAGACAAAAACCCTCCGAAAATGGCAAAAAATCAAACAGTTCAAAAAGGACAAGGCATATGAAAAAAATACTTCATATCATTGCCACGCCTCGCGGCGAAGAATCAAGGACTTTAAAGGTCAGCGAGGCATTTCTTGCGGGCTTCAAGGCGCGTAATCCTGATTATGCGGTCGAGGAACTGGACCTTTCGAATGAAAAGCTGCCGGCCCTGACGGCTAAAAGGGTGGACGGCAAATATATACTTTTAGGCGGCAAGGATATGCCGCCGGAATTTCAGGCTGCCTGGAAAGAAATAGCGGCTCATATAAACAGGTTCCTCTCGGCGGATAAATACTTATTGAGCAGCCCCATGTGGAATTTCAGTATCCCTTATATGCTGAAACATTATATAGATGTAATAGTTCAGCCTAAATACCTTTTCAGGTACACTGAAAACGGCGCGCAAGGCCTTGCGACAGGTAAGAAAATGGCGGTTATAACAAGCCGGGGCGGCGAGTACGGCCCCGGTACACCCGCGCATTCATACGATTTCCAGGAACCGTACCTGAGGACAGTTTTCGGATTCGTCGGTATAACGGACATCGTATTTATAAATGCCGAACCAATGGATGCTTCCGGAGCGCAGGTCCAGGCCGATAAAATTAAAGAGGCACAGTCTGAGGCGCGAGAACTGGCGAAAGGTTTCTAATCTCAGATGATAAAAGCGATAAAAAATATCAGCCAGGCCTTAGCTGTCATGGCCTTAATAGCAACAGCCGTTTTTGTTTATGCCCAGCCTAAAATACCAAAAAAAGACATACCTTTAAACCTCCCTGTTGACATCAAGAAGAATGTGGAAGAATTGTACGAACAGGATCCCGCCAAACGTGCGGTAGCGGCGTTTCAAATAGGCGAGATGGGGTATAAGGCAAAAGCAGCGGTCCCTTTTCTCGTCGGCATGCTTGATGATGACGTCACAATTGATCTGGACCGGCGCTCTCCGTCAGTTTTAAGCTCCCCGGGAGAAGAGGCCGCGATGGCGCTTTCAAAAATAGGCGAACCGGCGGTGGACGGGCTGGTCGCGAGCATGCATTCGGACAACGAACGGGTTAAGAAAAATGCTTCATGGGCCATTTCGAAATTTACGGATAAGAAGGCAGTTAAGCCGTTATTGAAAGCTCTTGCCGATATAGATCCCTATATAAGGCAAAATATAGTCTGGTCTCTCGGAAATCTAAAAGATGCGCAGGCGGTAGGGCCTTTGATAGAATGTTTAAAGGATAATGACTGGTATGTCAGGAGGAATGCGGCCTGGTCCCTGGGCGAAATAGGGGATAAAAACGCCGTTATGGCGCTTGCTGGGTGTTTAAAAGATCCGAACAGATATGTCCGGAGGAACGCGGCTGGTGCCCTGGTAAAGATACGCGATTTATCGTCTATAACGCCCGTAATGGAAGCGTTGAAGATAGGGATGAAAATCCATCACAGGTGCCTACCTATTTCATTTGCATCCTGTCCCAGAATTTCCTGCCAAGGGGGTTTTTCATGTCGTCCCATTCATCCCTCAGCCTCAGCA
>JAKLDX010000138.1 GCA_022703295.1 Candidatus Omnitrophota bacterium | reverse complement strand
TAGCAGAATGCGCGCGTCTCGTTCCCGGAGCCCTGTATCTTGAAATCGATTCTTTTCGATCTAAAATTTCGGCTCTCTTCCTTCAGTCTTAATATGAACTGCGGGATAACGTGTCCCGTGCCCATGTCCGGCCCGTAGAAATTGTGCGGCCTGCATATAACGGTCTTTAGCGGACTCTTGGCGGCATAATGGATGGCCAATAATTCGGTTATGACTTTGGCGCCGCTATATGAGAACCGCGGATTTTTTATATCCGGTATTATTATTCTTTCCGTTTCCGGCGTAGGTATGCGCTCGGGCTGCTGATAGACCTCGGAAGAAGAAACGGCCACGTATGTCTTGGCTTTTTGCTGCATCGCCGCATCAAGCGTGTTTATCGCTCCTTTTACTCCGACCTCCAGAACCTTTCCCGGGAACTTATAAAAATTTTCCGTCCCGTTAATGAAGGCCATATGGAATATCGTATCGATGCCTTCGCACGCCTTGAGTGTTTCCGGATAATCCGTAACGCTTCCTTCTATTATCTCAACCCGGCCGAAGTAGCCTTTAAGCCTTTCGCGGCTTCCCCGCAGGTTATTGTCAAAGACGCGTACAAATGCACCCGAATCTGCCAGGCGTTTTACCAAAGCCGCGCCGACAAATCCCGTACCTCCCGTAACCAGAACCCTGCCTAACCTTTTTATATCAAGCTTCCGCATCCTACCCCCAGGTACTTGACGTTATTAATAGACTCTATGTGCCTTGGCTCAAACGCGTACCAGCCGTCGACAAAAAGGCAATCGCTGCGCGATGTATTGAGCAGCCTGAATATGTCTATTTTTTTATAGCTCTTGTGGTTATTCATTATCACGACTACATCGGCATTTTTAAAACCTGCCTTGATCGAGACAGGCCGCACGCCAAAGGCCCTTATCTCTTCTTTCGACACCAATGGATCATATCCGAACAGGCCGGAATTCTTATATCCTTTATCCCTTAAACAAGCGATCAGGTCCAGAGTGGTCGAATCCCTAGTGTCGGAAGTTTCCGGATCCCCCTTGAAGGCAAATCCCATTACGAAGATCTTTGCGCTTTCTCTTTTCTTCAGCTTTCCAAGGTAAGCGCCTATCTCTTCGGCCATCTGATAAGGCATGAATTCATTAACCTGCCGTGAAAATTTCACGATATTCGGTTTATGCTTAAGGTTTTTGCAGGAATCCATAAGTATGTACGGGTCTTTTTTTAAACATACGCCGCCAACGCCGGGACTCGGCATCGGTATCTCGTCGCGCACATATTCCTGGTTGGCGGCCTGTACTAACTTCACCATGTCGAGTCCGAGCTGTTTACAGACCAGCGCCATCTCGTTTGCGTAAGCGAATTTTACGTCCCTGAAAGTATTGTTAAGGATCTTCACCATCTCCGCTGCCTCAAGAGAGCCTACGTCTATTATTGTCGAGGTGACCTCTCTGAATAGCCTGTCGGTCAGCATCTTGCTCTTCTCTTCATACCCGCCTATGACCTGGGGAAGCTTTCTTAGTTCCTGGATAGCCTTCCCTGCAATAGTACGCTCTGGCGCGAAAGCCAGGTAATAATCGATGCCTGCCGCAAGTCCGGATAATTTGTTAAGTATGGGCATTACAACTTTTCTAGTGGTGCCGACCGGGACCGTAGAACGCAGTATGACAAGGTCGTCTTTTTTTAATTTAGCGCCTATCGCCCTGGCTGCTTCTTCCACATACTTTATGTTGGGTATCTTTGTTTTCTTATCTACAGGCGTACCTACCGTTATTATGTATATGTCGCCTTCGCATTCGTCAAAATCTGATGTGGCCGTGAAATTATTTCCCACATATCTTTGCAGGTAGGAAACCATCTCTTCTTCATGGAACGGGCATCTTTTCCTGTTGATCGTATCCACCTGCTTGCGGTTTATGTCATATCCACAGACCTTGAATCCGACATCGGACAGGACAAGCGAAAATGTCAGGCCGACAAAACCAAGCCCGACAACACATACCTTTTTGGATTTCACGTCCAGTAGCATCGTCTTATCGTTATAGGTAATTACGCCTTTGACACGCCCTTTATTATCAACCACAGGGATTTGAGCAAATTTTTCGCTCAATAGTTCCAGCATGGCATCGCGGTCAAGCCCCTCTTTTGCCACCATCGGGGAGGCGTTCATTATCTTCTCGATAGGATCTTTCGCATCGCAGCCTTTCAGAAAGCCTCTGCGTATATCGCCGTCAGTAACTATGCCAAGAAGACGATGCTGCCTGTCGACGACGAGGGCAAATTTCGAGCCCGATTTATTTATTGCCATCATTACATTAAAAATACTCTCACTCCTTGAAACCAGTATAGAACGTATGTTATGCAGCATAGGCACCCGCTTCCAATTTGTTTACAACCATGTCATATTGCCGCTTTATATCGTCTGCGACTATTCCCCGGCACTCTATCGTTACCGGGATCTTTGAAAGATCGAATCTTGCGGCGGCTTTTAACTGCCAGCTATCCGGATCAATAAGTCTGTGAGCGTCATCCTCACTGTCATTTTCCGATATGTGTATTCCGACAATTTTTTTATGGTATTTTTTAGCTAACATGTCCACCGCTTCGTCCTTGTTGAACCCGAAATGTTTAGCGGAGATCTGCAGATGCCCCAGATCCAGCAGTATAATCGTCTCTTCATCATCAAGAAACGCGGCTATTTCGGATTGTGTGCACAATAACGACCAATTTTCTCCTTTTTTATTAGGAAATAAGTTTTCCAGAGCTATTTTCATTTTTAATTTGTCCGCTATTGCCTGAAGATGCGACAGTGATTCACGCATTCGGGATAAGGCGCCTGTCTTATCCACCGGTCTCGTTTTGTCAATTATGAAATGTCCGGTTTGGTTCGACGCTGTCAGTATCCCGGCATAACCTGCATGAAGCGCATAAAAGGATGAGCCCAATTTCTTAGCCAGCTTTATACCTTTTTCGGCCAGGGCCAGGCTGCGTTTTCTTACCGGCTCATCATAACTTGCTATATTCAGCACAAAATCTTCTTCCGGAGGAGGAAAATAATTATGGACGAGAAGGTTTAGCAAAAACTCATCCTTGTACTTCATTAATATCTTATCTATACCCTTAAAATATCTCGTCCCGCCGCTCAGCTCTATATTGCGTATGCCTAGACTCGCTATCTTTTTGATACATTCTTCTATCGAGTCGCTTTTTATTGCACTTGATGAAACGTATATCATATATCTTTTAGCCTTTTCGCCGGAACCCCTCCGACCCTTTCGCCGTCCGGCACATCTTGGAGCACTACAGAACCGGCGCCGACCGTAACGTTCTTACCTATCGATATCTTCTCTTTGATGTTACTGCCTATTCCTATGAATGAAGAGTCTCCTATCCTGACCCTTCCGGCTATCGCGCATCCCGGGGCGATAAAGACATCATCGCCGACGCGCACTTCATGGTCCAGGATAGTTCCGGTATAGACCACGCAGTTTTTCCCGATCCGCGCGCACGTCCCTATTTTCGCGCCCATGCAAATGATATTCCCTTCCCCCATTATGACATCTTTCTCTATCAGAGCTGACGGATGAGTTAGCGTCGGAATAGTAAAACCCTTCCTGGA
>JAKLDX010000137.1 GCA_022703295.1 Candidatus Omnitrophota bacterium | reverse complement strand
AAGGACCTTGACAGGGCGTATTGCGATGAGTGGCTGGCTTATTATGCATGGTGGTATATGGCGCAGGCTGTTGAAGGAAAAGGTTATGAAGACATGGCGGAATTCCTTGGCGATATCGCGAAGGATGAACTTGAGCACGCTACAGAACTCGCCGAGAGGATCATAGAGCTTGGCGGGATGCCGACGAATGTTCCGGGCAACTTGGCGAAGAACGCGAATGCCCCGTATCCGGGAGTCATGAAAAATTTGAGCGACTATGACGAGATCATAAAGATAGTGACCGAGGCGGAAGCCGGCGCGATAGAGGTCTATAACAAGATCGCGAAGAAGACATTCGGCAAAGATCACGACACCTATCAGCTTGTCTGCCATATAATGGGCGAAGAGATAGGCCACGAGGAAAAGTTCGAGAACCTTAAGGACAAGAGGTAGAGATAAAATTTTTTCGCATCCGGGAGAAGATAATCCCTCTCGGGTGCGGTATCTCGCAGGGACGCTCGGGCCGCTCCAGCGGCGGCCCTCGCTTCGTAAAATTTTTTATCCCGCCGCCTGTGGCGTCGGACCAAGCTCTAAAAAATTTTAAGACCCTGCTCAATACCGCACCCTCGAGGAATTATTTCGACAGAGACGAAAAAATTTTTAGAGGAGAACGGGGGAAGCTATGGCGGAATTAAAGGACTTGCTGCAGTCTGCGGACTGGAAAAAAGAGAAGCACGTGCCGGTTATCGATGCGCCCGACAGCGCTAAGAAGGGCGAGTTTCTAAAAGTAACGGCTATTGTCGGAAAAGAGATAGCGCATCCCAATACGACCGCTCATCACATAAGGTGGATCGCCCTGTATTTTTTAGCCGACGGAGAGAAATTTCCTTATGAAATAGGCAGGTTTGATTTTACTGCCCACGGCGAATCTGCGCAAGGCGCGGATACCAGCACCGTATATACCCATCCGGAGGCGGCCTGTACTTTCAAGACAGATAAGGGCGGGACCATACTAGCATCTTCTTACTGCAATATCCACGGCCTTTGGCAGAGCGCGAAGAAGATAGAGATTAAATGATTCGGGTAGATTACATATTCTTCGATGTTGACGGTACGCTGGTCGATTCCAGCAAAGACATTGTCAACGCGATGAATCATGTCCTGCGCGCGCTCGGCCTTAAGGAAAAGCCCGCCGGGCAAATCGTATCTTATATCGGAACCGGGGTAAAAGACCTTGCGCTCAAAAGCCTGGGGCCGGAGAATGCAGGTCTAGCTGAAAAAGCCGTCAAGCTCTTCAGCGACTATTACACGCAGCATTCCCATGATGATTCGGTCCTGTATCCGCATGTCAGGGAAACGCTGGACTATTTCAAAAATAAAAGAAAATTCGTACTGACCAACAGGTACAGCAGATTTGCTGCCGCGACTTTGAAAGGGCTGGGTATCCGGGATTATTTTGAAGATATATTCGGCGGTGATGATGAGACCTGCCTGAAGCCCTCGGGTTGCGTGCTGGACAAGATATTTTCCAGGCTTGCCATTGAAAGAGACAGATCGCTGATAGTCGGCGATATGGCTATAGATATTGAAACCGGGAAAAATTCGGACGTCAGGACCTGCTGGGTCACCTACGGGCTTGGCAAGGCCGGCGACCTGAAAGGTCTTGAGCCGGATTATGTGATAGGGGATATGATAGAATTGAAGAAGATAATACAATAGGAGGTATCAATGGAGAAAAAAGTAACAGTGTACAGCACGCCGACTTGTCCGTTCTGTATAAGGGTAAAGCAGTTCTTAAAGGAAAATAACATCCGTTTTGAGGACATAGACGTATCCGCTGATTCCGAAAAAGCCGATGAGATGATAAAGAAAAGCGGCCAGATGGGTGTGCCTGTCATAGAGATCGAAGGCGATATTGTCGTAGGATTCGATAAAGATAAGATCAAAGAATCGCTGGGAATTTAGGATTTGAACTATGTATGACCTTATAATAATAGGGGCGGGCCCCGCAGGTATAACAGCGTCCGTTTATGCGGCGCGTAAACGCCTCAATTTTCTGGTTATCACTCTTGACATAGGCGGCCAGGCGGCATGGTCGGGCGACATCGAAAATTACACAGGCTACCAGTTTATCACCGGGCCGGACCTCGCCTCAAAATTCGAATCGCATATGCGCCAGTATAATTTTGACATGAAAGAGAACGAGGAGGTCCTGGATATCGTAAGGATGGACGGCTACTTCAAGGTCAAGACTCACAAGTCCGAATATGAGGCTAAGGCGGTTATTGTAGCATCCGGCAAGGTCTCCAGGGAGCTCGGCGTGCCGGGCGAGAAAGAGTTTAAGCATAAGGGATTAAGCTATTGCGCTACCTGTGACGGCCCGTTATTCAATAATAAGGATGTAGCCGTTGTGGGCGGCGGGAATTCCGCGCTTGACGCGGCATTGCAGATGATCAGGATAGCGAGGCGGGTCTACATGATCAACATCAATCCGTCGCTCGGCGGCGACACGATCCTGCGGGAAAAGGTTGAGCGCGACAGCAAGGTTACGGTCCTCAACAACACGCGGACGACAGCTATCCTGGGCGACAAGATGATAACGGGCATAAAGATATTGCGCGCGGACAAAGAGGACGATCTCGCGGTGCAGGGAGTGTTCGTCGAGATAGGGTTAATCCCGAATTCCGGTTTTGCCAAAGGCGTCGAAAAGAATAAGTACGGGGAAATAATAGTGAACTGCAGGAACGAGACGAACATTCCCGGATTGTTCGCTGCCGGGGACGTAACGGATGTTCACGAGAAACAGATAGTGATAGCCGCAGGCGAAGGCTCCAAGGCGGCCCTCTCCGCATTCAAATACCTCAACCAGCGCCGATGAATCCTGCCGTTAAAGATCTGATATCGGAATATAAGAGACGAAGGCCTGAGATAAAGGCGCGTTTGAAGGAATTTGCATCCGTCTATCGCGGTAAGGATGAGGATGTTTTTGGTGAACTCTGTTTCTGTATATTAACCGCGAACGCGAACGCGCTCCTTTGCGATGTCGCTATAAAGGAACTGAAGGAGAGGGGCCTGATTATTAAAGGTAAAGCATGTGAAATAAGGCCGTACTTGCGCGGCAGGGCAAGATTCCACAATAAGAAGGCCGATTTCATTGTCGGTGCCAGAAAATTATTCCGGAACGGCAAGAGCATTGATATAAAAGGAAAGATGGACTTTAAGGATATTTTCAAGCTCAGGGACTGGCTCGTAGAAAATATCAAAGGCTACGGATATAAGGAGGCCAGCCACTTTTTAAGGAATATAGGCCTGGGCAGGGGCATAGCCATACTGGACAGGCATATACTGAAGAATCTGTACAGGTATGGCGTTATAAAAAAGATCCCGTCATCTGTAGGCGGCCGGAAGATCTATGTGGATATAGAGGATAAGATGAGGGATTTTTCCAAAAAGGTAAAGATCCCGATGGAAGACATGGATCTTCTTTTCTGGTCTATGCAGACCGGTTTTGTGTTTAAATAAAGGCAATCAGGCACCGCTTTTCCGCCTTCCGAGGGTTTAACAAAACGGTTGACAATAAGGCTTCCCGCTATTATAATCATATTTCCTTTTATTTGACAGGATCAATGGCCCTGTTATCTCGGTAAAATCTAGG
>JAKLDX010000136.1 GCA_022703295.1 Candidatus Omnitrophota bacterium | reverse complement strand
GGTATAATAATTAAAGGCATTGATCCCGGCGGCGAAGCGCGCGTAAATAAGCTCAGTGAATATATGAAAAACGGGGCGCTTGAAGATATGAAAGGTTACAATGCCGTGATAGGGAGCGAACTTGCCAACAGGCTGGGCGTAAAAAAAGGGGATTCGATATCCCTGATATCTCCGTCGCAGCTTCAGGGCAGGAAGGGTTTAATACCCGGCATGTCGAAGGCTGAAGGAAAAGAGTTTAAGGTCTGCGGCATTTTCACTTCGGGTATGTATGAATATGATTCTAACCTTGTATATGTGGATATAGCCACTGCCCAGGGCTTATTTTCTGTGGGGGGCCTTGCTACGGGGCTTTCGGTAAAGATCGACGACGCCTTCAATGCCGAGGGAGTCAAAAAAGAGCTTCAGGCATCCCTGGGGTTCCCTTATGATGTGAGGACCTGGGCGGATCTTAACAGAAATTTGATCGAGGCCGTAAAACTCGAGAAGACCGTTATGTTCATCATCCTTACCCTGATAGTTGTGGTAGCGTGTTTTAACATTGCCAGCACATTGATAATGACGGTGCTGGAGAAGACCAAGGATATCGGGATACTCAAGGCAATAGGCTCGGGCGATTCAGACATCATGGCTGTCTTCGCGACTCAGGGAGGCATAACAGGGATTATCGGAACGGCCTTTGGCAGCATCCTGGGCATTGCGGCATGCCTGTGCCTGAAAAAATATAAATTTATAGCACTTCCTAAAGATGTATATTACATAGACAGGCTGCCTGTCAGGATGGAATTTCAGGATATTTCCATTATAATAATTTCGAGTGTCCTGATAAGCCTCATAGCCGCGATCTACCCGGCTTACAAGGCATCGAAACTTGATCCTGTGGAGGCACTGAGGTACGAATGATCAGGGAAAACCAAAGATAATGATATTAAGCGCAAAAAATTTACATAAGACATATAAGAGCGGCCAAAAAAAAGTTACGGCTGTTAACGGCGTGAGCCTGGAGGTCAGGAAGGAGCGTATGACGGCCATAATAGGCCCGTCCGGGGCGGGAAAATCTACGCTTTTGCATATCCTGGGCGGACTGGACAGGCCGACATCAGGAAAAGTTTTTCTGGAGGAGACGGATATTTATAAGATCTCCGACAGGGAAAGGGCCGATATAAGGAACGCCAGGATAGGGTTCGTCTTTCAGTTCTATCATCTCCTGCCGGAGTTTACCGCTTTGGAAAATGTTATGCTGCCGGTGTTGATGAGAGGCCGGGTAGCAGGGGCCGGGGCCCAAGAGGTGAAGGACAGGGCAAGAGAGGTTTTGAAATTAGTAGGGCTGGAGAGCAGGATAGCTCATAAGCCATCGGAGCTTTCTGGCGGAGAATCGCAGAGAGTTGCCATAGCAAGGGCTATTATAAACGGCCCGGAAGTCCTGTTGTGCGACGAGCCTACCGGAAATCTGGATTCCAGGAATAGCGAAGCTATTTACGAGCTTTTGTTCGGTCTTAAGACCGGCTCCAGGATGGCATTGGTGGTCGTCACGCATGATGAAAAGATTGCCGGCAAGGCAGATGAGGTTATCCACATCAGGGACGGTATGGTAGCCTAGATTCATTTGACATAATATTAAATGTTATATATACTTATTAGATAAATATTATAACAAAAGAACAGGTGAAATATGAAAATCTATCTTAACGGGAAACTTATCAGCAAGGAGAAGGCGCACATATCGGTTTTTGACCACGGCCTTTTATACGGAGACGGTGTGTTCGAAGGTATACGTACCTACGACGGTCTCATATTCAGGCTCAAAGAGCATATTGACAGACTGTACAAGTCGGCGGACGCCATAAAGCTTAACATACCGATGACCAAGATAAAAATGATAGAGGCGATCATTAAGACGCTGAAGGCCAATAAGCTGAAAGATTCTTACATAAGGCTGGTTATTACCAGGGGCGTCGGCGATCTCGGCCTCGATCCGAGGAAATGCTCGAAGCCGACCATATTCATCATTACCGATAAGATAGCCTTATATCCGAAAGAATTCTACCAGAAAGGCCTGGAGATAGTCACCGCCCCGACGAGAAGGAATTACCCGCCGGCGCTGGATCCCAGGATAAAATCCCTGAATTATCTGAACAACATCCTGGCGAAGTTAGACGCCATAAAGGCAGGTACGGATGAGGCCATCATGCTTACTTACAACGATTATGTGGCCGAATGTACGGGCGACAATATATTCATAGTCAAAGACGGAGAGCTGCTTACCCCGCCTGTAGAGGTCGGTGCGCTGGAAGGCATCACGCGCGACGCTGTTATCAGTATCGCGAAAAATATAGATATGCCGGTTTATGAAAAGATGCTGAAGATGGAAGACGTTTACGCCGCTACGGAAGTCTTTCTTACCGGGACCGCGGCCGAGATCATACCTGTCGTCAAGATCGACAAGCGGCAAATAGGCGACGGCAAGCCCGGCACCATCACGCTTAAATTGATGGGAGAGTTCAGGAAGCTGACTAAAGTGGACGGAGTGCGGTATTAAACTCAAAACTTAAAACTCAAAAGTAAAAACTTATGTGTCCTTATGGCCTGGATTTAAAGTTTTAAGTTTTTAGTTATAGTTTTGAGATTTGAGTTTTGACATTTGAGTTAAAAACGGGAGCGTTACGGATGTTGTGCGACATATGCGGCAAGAACGAAGCTACGGTGCACCTGACGGAAATAGTGAATGAGAAGGTCTCGAAGCTCCACCTTTGCGAAGAATGCGCGAAAGAGAAGGGCGTGGAGATGGAGGAGCATTTCGGATTGAGCGACCTCCTGGCAGGGCTTGCGGACCTCGGCGCTAACGTCGAGCCGGAACTCATGGATACGGTTAAATGCCCTTTCTGTAAATTTACATATAACGATTTCAAGAAGATGGGCAGGCTCGGATGCAGCGAATGTTATGAAGCTTTCAAGGCGCAGCTCGCGCCTCTTCTGAAAAGGATACACGGTTCGGACAGGCATATCGGGAAAGTCCCCATTACATTAGGAAAGACTATCAGAGATACGAGGAACCTGCAGGAACTGAAGATAAAGATGGAAAAGGCGATACAGGCCGAACAGTTCGAAGAAGCCGCCAGTTTAAGGGACCAGATAAGGGAGCTCGAGAAGAGGGCGAAGAACGGGGATGCAAAGTAATGAAGCTTGATGATTTTCTGAAACAGGACAGCGAATGGCTTAAGGGGACGGGCCCGAGCTCCGATATAGTGATGTCTTCGAGGACCAGGCTTGCGCGCAATCTGGACAAGATACCTTTTTCTAATTGGGCAAACAAAAAACAACTCGAAGAGGTGCTTTCTATAGTAAGGGACGCGGTCCAGGGCGTGGATTTTCTTAAGAACGCTTACTATATACGGCTGAAAGACATAAGCGAAGTCGACAGGATGTTCCTTGTCGAGAGGCACCTGATG
Organism: Candidatus Omnitrophota bacterium; assembly: GCA_022703295.1. Classification (GTDB taxonomy): domain Bacteria; phylum Omnitrophota; class Gorgyraeia; order 2-01-FULL-45-10; family 2-01-FULL-45-10; genus JAKLDX01. Next base: position 219 of record JAKLDX010000136.1, on the reverse strand, counting down.
AGCCCCGAGCATGCCAAGGACGTAGAATACAAGGCGTTGATCGTGGACCCCAAGGAAATAATCAGCATAATGGTGAATGAGGAGGATCATTTAAGGATACAGGTGCTGCAGTCCGGGCTCAATTTAAGGGAATGCTGGCGCATAATAGACGCGATAGATACGGGTTTAAGCAAAAAGATAACTTTCGCATATTCGGCAAAATGGGGGTATCTCACGGCC
>JAKLDX010000135.1 GCA_022703295.1 Candidatus Omnitrophota bacterium | reverse complement strand
TGTGATGCCAGGAGCGGGATCACGACAGGGATATCGGCTCACGACAGGGCTCATACGATAAATCTGCTGGCGGACCAAAAGGCTAAAGCAGGTGATCTTGTGAAGCCGGGCCATATATTTCCGTTAAGGGCTAATGAGGGCGGTGTCCTGGTCAGGGCAGGGCATACGGAGGCCTGCGTAGACCTTCTGAGGCTTGCAAAAGTTTATCCTGTAGGCGTGATCTGCGAGATAATGAAAGATGACGGTTCCATGGCGAGGCTGCCGGACCTGCTGCGATTTTCAAAGGCCCACGGCCTGAAAATATGCACCATAGCCGATCTTATAGAATACAGAAGAAGGTCAGAGCGCCTTATAAAAAAAATAGCCCAGACGAGCATACCTACGGATTTCGGGGATTTCAAGGTATTTGTTTATGAATCCGTGACGGACAAGTATCATCATCTGGCCTTGGTCAAAGGGAAACTTGGCGCAGGGCCAACATTGGTCAGGGTTCACTCGGAATGCCTGACAGGGGATGTGTTCGGTTCCAAAAGATGCGATTGCGGTGAGCAGCTGCGCAGCGCCATGAGATTGATAGGTAAAAAGGGCGAAGGCGTAATATTGTATATGAGGCAGGAAGGCCGCGGCATAGGCCTTGCTAATAAATTAAAGGCATATGAGCTTCAGGACAAGGGGCTCGATACGGTCGAGGCAAACGAGGCGCTTGGATTCAAGCCGGACCTGAGAGATTACGGCATCGGAGCCCAGATATTGTCCGACCTGGGATTAAAAAAGATAAAGCTCCTTACCAATAATCCGAAAAAAATAGTAGGGCTTGAAGGCTATGGCCTTGAAGTGGTGGAGAGGGTGCCTCTGGAGATACCGCCGATCAAGACGAACAGAAGGTATCTTGAGGCCAAGAAGGAGAAGCTGGGGCATAAGATAAATGTGTAGGTGTTGAGGTGAGGAGCATAGGATAAAAAACAGGAGGAAGTTATGGCAAATGTAGTTAAGGCTGATTTGATGGCAAAGGGTAAAAAATTTGCGATAGTGATATCTCGTTTTAACGAGTTCATATCGTCGAAACTTCTTGAGGGGTGCATAGACACCCTTACGCGTCACGGCGCTCAGGACAGCTCGATAGACGCGGTATGGGTGCCGGGTGCTTTCGAAATACCGGTGATGGCGCTGAAGCTGGCAAAGTCGAAAAAGTATGATTCCGTGATCTGCCTAGGGACGGTCATAAGAGGCGCTACGCCGCATTTTGAGTTTGTGGCAAGTGAAGCCGCGAAAGGCGTATCCAAGATATCGCTCGATACCGGCATACCGTGCATTTTCGGCGTGATAACCGCAGATAATCTGGAGCAGGCCATCGAACGCGCCGGCACGAAAGACGGCAATAAGGGCAGGGATGCCGCGTTGTCCGCGATCGAAATGGCGAATTTGTACGAAAAGGTGTAGGAAAATTTTTTCGCCACAGCGCTTTTAATGTCCTGCGGCTCGTGGTTCGTAGGGACGCGAAATTTTCAACCATGTGAAAATTTCGTTCCATAAAATTTCTCGTACGCTGCCTCGAAATTTTAAGGCCCTACTCACCACTCGCCACATCACATTTCGGCAGAGCGAAAAATTTTGAGAGAAGAACGGGAGGAGAGGAATGAGAAAGAGGACGAGGGCCAGGGAATACGCGCTTAAGATGCTTTATTCGCTCGATATTACGAAAGAGGATCCGGAAGATTGCATAGATAATTTCTGGAAAAACAACGATGAGTCGGCATCCGAGGTCAAAGACTTCGCCAACATGCTGGTCCGCGGAGTATCGAAGAATATCGATAAGATAGATAAGGTGATCACCGAATACACAACCAACTGGCAGCTGAAACGTATGGCTGTTATCGACAGGAATATCCTGCGTTTTGCCGCCTACGAACTGCTTTTCGCGGCGGATATACCTCCGAAGGTGTCGATAAACGAGGCTATCGATATTGCCAAAAAATACAGCGACGAAGATTCCGGGAAATTTGTTAACGGCATACTGGACAAGATAAACAAGACGGAAAGGCGCCAAACTTAAATGACATATGCGGACCTTCACGTCCACACTTTTTATTCCGATTCCACCTTGTCTCCGGAAGAGGTGATCGGCTATGCAAAGGACAGGGGCCTCGCCGCCGTTGCCATATGCGATCACGACTCTATTGACGGCATAGAGCCTTGTATATCGGCAGCGGCAGGATCCGGCGTAGAAGTCATACCGGCGATCGAGCTGACTGCCGAGACGCCGGATATGGAGATTCACATGCTGGGATATTTCATCGATTGGACCGCCGGCTGGTTCCGGGATAGACTGAAAAAGCTTCAGGCGGCAAGGGTAGACCGTATTCACGCGATGGTGGAAAAGCTGAATAAGCTGGACCTTAATATAAGCGCTGATGACGTATTTAAATTCGGGGGGAAAGGGACTATAGGCAGGCTGCATGTTGCGCAGGCACTGCTTAAGGCAGGGAAGATAAAAAATCTTAAGGAAGCATTCAATAAATATATAGGTTTCTCGAAGCCATGTTATGTCTCGGAGGTGGCTTTCACCCCCAAAGGCGCGATCGAGATAATATTGAAGGCCGGCGGAGTCCCCGTAGTCGCGCATCCTATCACCATGGGTAAAGATGAATTCATAGACGAAATGATAAAACACGGCCTGAGAGGGATAGAGGTATACCATACGGACCACGGCCCCAAGATCTCGAAACATTACGAGGATATCGCAGTGAAGAATAGCCTTCTGATGACGGGCGGCTCGGACTGCCACGGGGCGGGGAAGGGGAGAGTTTTAATAGGAATGGTAAGGGTCCCGTATGATGTCGTGGAGAAATTGAAGAAGGAATCGGGCAAAATACGGAATGAATATAAATAAAAAATATATGCGCCTCGCGCTCCGGCTTGCCTCTAAGGCCGAAGGCCTTACAAATCCTAATCCCGTCGTAGGGGCCGTGATCGTAAAAAGCGGCAGAATAGTCGGAACGGGGTATCACAAGAGGTGCGGTTTTCCGCACGCCGAAGTTAATGCGATACACGATGCAGGTACAGACGCCCGCGGAGCTGAGTTGTACGTAACGCTGGAACCATGCGACCACTTCGGCCGTACGCCTCCCTGCGCGGAGGCGATCATAAAAAGCGGAATAAAGAAGGTCATAATAGGCATGCCGGACCCCAACCCGCTGACTTCCGGAAAAGGCATCAGGCGGTTAAGACGTTGCGGGATAAAAACTACCGTCGGTATCATGAAGGATGAGTGCGAAGCCGTCAATAGGCCGTATATAAAGCATATAACCGGGCGGCTCCCTTTTGTCACAGTCAAGGTAGCCGAATCTCTCGACGGAAAGATAGCCACGAAAAGCGGCGATTCAAAATGGATAACATCCGATGATTCAAGAGAATATGTCCACCGGCTCCGCGCAAGAGTGGATGCCGTAATGGTCGGGGCGAACACCGTTAAAAAGGACGACCCGCTTCTTTTATCCAAAACGCCGGTATACAGGCAGCCCGTCAGGATAGTGGTTGATAGCCGCCTTACAATACCGTTAAGCGCAAGAATTTTTTCGGATATTTATGAATCGCCGTTGATAATAGCGACCTCCTCCGGCACCAGCAAGAAGAGAGTGGCCGCTTACGAAAAAACGGGAGCTAAAGTCATAAGCGTCAGGG
>JAKLDX010000134.1 GCA_022703295.1 Candidatus Omnitrophota bacterium | reverse complement strand
ATCCTGATTGACGTCTGATATTATATCGGCTATGCCGTATTTTTCGTTTGAAGTAAGGTAGCCCTCTCTTTGAAGATATTTCAGGAATAGGGGTCCTCCCAGGATAGGAGCTTTCGTTATGGCCTTATTCGCGTTATATGATAAGACTAAATAGCCGGTAACCGCGGTCATCAATGAGGCCAATTGATGAGGGCCTCTAAATGACGCTTCAACATGAGCGGCTTCAAGCGAAAGCGGGCTTGCGGAACCTTTAGTAAGAAAATAGAGGCGGTCACCTATGTGCCTGACCACCCCTTGCCTGAACTCAGGCGAATTCACTTGCGAAATAATTTTTTGTTTGGTATCTCCATTGCTAAGCTCACCCCTATGCATACTGGAAACACCTTCCCTGTCAACGTCGTAAATAACACTCAAAACCGGATCTATGCTACCCAGATAGGGCGATGCTATACCGATAACGATCGTCCCGCGGCCATCTCCTATCGGCGGGATGTGTTTAATCAGCACCTGCTCAGGCCCACACCCTATCGATTCTGAAAGTAATTTCTTAAGAGCGTAATTAAGTTCATCACCCAGGTTATATGCATTTCCTAATATTTTACTAAATGCATCCGCGCTCTCCGCTTTACTGCTATCTCCCGCCGGGAAGCCCTTCGCGGCTTCACTCCCGCCTTTCTTTTTGGAGTTGTCTATTTGATAAAGGCGGCCCGGTTCTTTTTCAAAAGTAAAAAAGAGTCGCCTGGACTTATTGAACAGGTCTGCCCCAAAAACCTTATCGGGGTTCTCAACGCGGAAACTGGGGTCACGCAGCCATGGCAGAAGGAATTCGGAAATGACCTTTTCCCGCAGCTCTCCCGATTCCGGCAGGTACCCTTCCCGCACATAAAAGAAGAACGCGTCCCAATCGTGTGTCTGCGAGTTCGGTATGATGAATTTTTCGCAATCGAATCTTTTACGCAGCACGTTCTGTTTGATCCTGAAGAATTCCTGCATGTGCCCTTTACGCTTCATGGAATTTTCATCGATACCCATATATAGCAAGGCGGCGGGGACTTCGCCGAGCGTTGAATGCCCATGAGCTATCTGCGCGCCGTCAGCGTAAAATTCTTCTTCCACTTCAACCATCCTGCCCTGACGCTTGGTCTTCTGGAGATAGGCAACCCAAATATATTTATGGCCATTATTTTCGGTCAGGGCCATATATACCAATCCTGTGCCGCGCCGGTCCTCGAAATACTTATCGACACTGAGCGCCAGCCACGACGGCAGGGCTTCGTGCGGATAGCCGTGCAAACTTAGATATTCGTAAGCGTTCTGAGGCGTTGCTGCGGTTGCATACGGAATTGCGGCATTATCGATAACATCCTGCTTTTCCCGCAAGAAATCTTTTATCTGATTGGGGACAGCGTCTGCCTTCCCCGCCGGGAAGCTCTTGAGGATTTCATCTTTAGCGGCTAGTTCATATAGGTTTATGGAATGGAATATTTCGCGGCTTACGTTATTCAGCGAAAGGAATAACCCTTCATCGACCAGAAACCTGACATCATTGCCTATCCATTTTTCGCTGTAATCTGTTTTCAGGCGCGGCAAGCCGAGTTCATCGCAGGCCTTGCCGAACAATTTTTCTGTGTTGTCAGCGATCCCTCTGGCAAAGGCTGAAATTTTTCCTGTCTCTCCGGGAGGGCTTCTGGCTATGATAGTCAGAACGTTCTTCATAAGATATTTTTTATCTTTGATGGCCACGCCCATAAAACCACATGCCTTAACGACCAGATTTTTCGCAAGTGCCGGAGAATCGTCCACATCGGAATGTATAACTGCCGCTTTCCCGGTCCTCTTATCCAGTATTATAATGTAGTTGCAATGCAGCGCGCCTCCGTCAGGTATGATCTGACCGCTTGAGCCAACGGTTATAAAGCATGCGGGACTTCCGCGATTTGAATATGCTGCCTTTATATTGTCTCCGTCAAACAACCTGTCGCCGTATTTCGCGATTAATCGAGCTTTGTCTTTTTTCGTTAAGCCTGCTTTGCGTGCGTACCCTGCAGGGAAGCCCTTAAGCGCTTCAACTTCGTAAACAACCGGCACCTCTTTTTTCATCGTTCTGAAGAAGTCCGACCTATCCAGATTCAGCCCGGATCCCCGGCGGGCATTTTCATATGCGTATTCCTTAATTCTTAAATCCTTTTTTGAAATTCCGAATGCCCGGGCCAGCAGATTCCTTACTTTTACGGCATATCTATGATCTTCCGTTATAACGCGGATTTTACCGCCCCGGCTCAGCTTATCCCGCATAACGCTTACGTCCTGCGCTCCTTTAATAGGCGCTTCCTTAACCAGATAGGGCGGCGGGAATATGAACCTTATTTCCGTTATCTGCTCGTCTTTAAAACGCCCCATGACTTCTTTGGAGTCGCCGGCGAAAAGCCTCACGTTGGAAAGCGCACGCAATTCCGGCGGGACATTCTTCTGCGATATATCGTCCCCAAGCTCTATTCCTATATAATTAACCGTACCTTGATTCCTTGCCGCTTCCTCGAGAAGAATCGCGCCGTCATGAAAACCTATCTCCGCCTTTATGGGGTTATCGTTACCAAATAGCGCTTTTAGATCGAGCAATTCAGCGCCTATAGTAACTGCCGGCTTTCCGGCCGCATTGCCTATGTCCGCCATAGTGAAGTCTTTGAGGACTTCTGCTCCGCCCTGTCGCGGTTCCTGCGCCGGCATGGCGGAAACCTTTGGCCTCTTCTTTCGCATAGCGGTAATGACAAGCGGCGAACCGGAATGTTCTTCGTATGAGGCCACTAACTCCAGCCCCATCTCATCCATCTCCGCCTCGGTCAGCAACTCGTCTTTTTCGGACTGCTGATAATGAGCTGTGATCAGGAGGCCTCCCGGCCTGAGCGCCCTGACTAGCGGCATGTATCTTTTGCGTCTTTGCGCTCCATCGGGGTCTTCTTTATCAAGCCTGCAATATACGGATTTTATACCGTATATGAAATCCATCGACCCTTCCGGATATCCGTCCGTAAAATAGCCGTTATAATCAGGCGCTTTTATTAAATACGGCTTAAGCTCCTTAATGCTGCCGAAATCCCGGCTTACACCTACTACATCCGCTCCTTGAGCGCGAAGATATTCCAGCAGCTCTATTCTGTCACTTGGTCCTAACTCCGCGCCTTTCAGGCCCCTCATGTTCCTTACATCAATATCACCGAATTCCCTTATGAGCTCGCGTATGATAGGCCTGAATTTAGGCAATTTTTTGTCGGCAATAATCATATTCCTGGTTTTTGCATTTACTGCGGCATCTTCAAAAGCTTCCTGTCCGTATAACGGCTTCCTGACACTACCGGATGCATCCCCCGCCGGAAAGCTCTTAAGGTATTCATCTCCCAGCCCGTCACCGGCAAATCCCTTTAATATCGAAGCCTCGGCAAACGCTGCCCGGCGTTTGTGAAATATAAGCGTGACTGATGTCCCTGCGGCCGTTCCGGGATCATAGGACTCTTCACGCGAGAGTATAAAACCGCGCGCCCCGTCGCTTCTTTTTACCCATACACCGCCTTTTGTCCGCATCTCCATTTCATCGGACGCATCGGCCATCTTCGCGAACCCGTAGCCATTGTATGGCGGAGGTTCGTCGCTCTCGCCCCTTTCGTACCTTATGAATTTTTGCTGGTTCCCGAT
>JAKLDX010000133.1 GCA_022703295.1 Candidatus Omnitrophota bacterium | reverse complement strand
TGAACGTATGCCCTATCTCTATTGCCTGCTTGATCTCTATCTTCTTGCCGCACGAAGGGCAGCCGTCTTCCGCAGTTATCATCCTGAGATCCGCGAATTCTTTTGTCTCAAAGTCCCTGTCGATATTCACGTTAACGAGGTGAGCATCTTTCTTGTTGGCGCCCGCTATAAAATTCACCATCCCCTTTACGCTGTTATCCGCCACTATCCTCACACTCTTTAATCCCACAGGGCCAGAAAAACCCACCGGCGCGCCGGTAACCTCAACGATCGTTTTTTCATCGGCAAGGGCCAATGTATTGCACTTCAGGTAATTCTTCAATTTAACTTCGTTGGCCTCGAAGTCTCCGCGTACGAGCAGCGCGACGATCTTCTCATCCGCTCTGTAAATGAGCGTCTTCACAAGCCTCGTCGGCTCGGTCTTAAGAAGGGCCGACACTTTTTCGATCGTCGTTATGCCGGGTGTCTCGACCTGGGTTATAGGCATCCTCTTCTCTTTCGAAAGCGCCGCGTTGAGTTTCGCGTCCTCCTTGCACTTAGCGACCTGTGTGCTCGCCGAGTATTTACATTTTGTGCAGATGATTATGCGGTCTTCCCCTGCCTCCGACGGCACCATGAACTCATGCGAGATATTACCGCCCATTATGCCGGGATCGGCCTCCACCGGTATGTACGGCAGGCCGCACCTCTCGAATATCCTGCAGTATGCGTCGTACATCTTTTTATAGCTTTTCTCCATCCCCTCAATGTCGCGATCAAAGCTGTAAGCGTCTTTCATGATAAATTCGGAGGTCCTCATCACGCCGAATCTGGGGCGGGGTTCATCCCTGAACTTGGTCTGGATCTGGTATAGTATGAGCGGCAGGTCTTTGTAAGACTTGACATTATTGGCCACTAAGTCCGTGACTATCTCCTCGTGGGTCGGGCCGAGCACGAGCTCTTTTCCGTGCCTGTCCTTGAATTTTATCATGACCTCACCCAGGATGTCATAACGGCCTGTCTTTTTCCACAACTCAGGAGGATGGATAGCCGGCATCAATATCTCCTGGGCTCCCTGTGAATCAAGTTCCTGCCTTATTATCTTCTCAACTTTTTCCAGTACCTTCATCCCGAGAGGCAGATAGGAATAGGCTCCGGAAATAAGCTTTCTCACAAAGCCGCCCCTAACCATCAGTTTATGGCTTATGACTTCCGCGTCCTGCGGGTCCTCTTTAAGTGTAGGTATTAAAGCTTCGCTCCATCGCATATATGTCCTTTAGCTATCGGCTGTAAATTTTAGTAATCTCATTAATTCTTTTATAAAATCTTTTTCTTTTATCCGCCTTACGGGTTTGCCTTTTTTAAAAAGTACCCCGGAACCTTTACCGGCGGCAATACCTATATCAGCTTCCTTTGCTTCTCCGGGGCCGTTTACTTCACAGCCCATGACAGCTACCTGCACAGGCCTCTTAGCTGAAAACTTAAAGCTTAAAGCTGAAAGCTTTCGATCTAACTCACTCACTATACTAACGAGGTCGACCTGGCATCTGCCGCATGTAGGGCACGATATTATTTCCGGGCCGAAATTACGTAATTTGAGCGAACTCAATATCCTTCTGCCCGAGATAACTTCATCTGCCGGATCAGCCGTAAGAGAAACTCTTATGGTATCGCCTATGCCGTCCAGCAGTAAAGCGCCTATGCCGATAGATGATTTGATTATCCCTGAATCATAAGGGCCTGAAGCCGTAACGCCGAGATGAAGAGGATAATCGCAAAGGCCGGATATCTTTCTGTATGCTTCAACTGTTGTGGCAACGTCAGAAGCTTTAAGCGATATAATTATATCACGAAAATCCATCTCTTCAAATAATTTGATATACCTCACGGCAGAGCCGACCAGCTCCGAAGACAGATCTTTTCCTGCCGCCCGGGCCTTGCCCTGCGCCCTATCAGCCACAGAGCCCGAATTAACTCCTATTCTTATAGGAATGCCCGCCGACTTCGCGCGAGCTACTACTTTTTCTATATCTTCCCTCTTACGTATATTTCCGGGATTGAGGCGTATCTTGTCCGCGCCGCCTTCTATGCATTTCAGCGCCAGCCGGTAATCGAAGTGTATATCGCATACAAGCGGGATGCTTATCCTATTTTTTATTTCCTGGATCGCATCGGCATCACCGATATTCTTGACGGCAACGCGTATGACCTCGCAACCCGACGCCTCCAGGCGTTTTATCTGAGAGACGGTAGCCCTGACATCAGAGGTCTCGGTTTTTGTCATCGACTGAACCGCTATCGGGGCGCCTCCGCCGATCTTCAGCTTACCTATCCTGACTGACCTGGTTTTTTTTCGTTTTATCATAGTTAGTGCTTAAAGAGCTTTAGTGCTTTTTCGAATAATCCGAATTTTATTATATCGTTATAGAATATGAGCACAGTAAGCAGTATAAGGAATGCCATGCCTGTGTTCATGATACGCTCTTGCGTCTTCGCCGACAGCGGGCGACCCATTATTTTTTCCAGCGCCAGGAACAATATATGCCCGCCGTCTAGGATCGGTATCGGGAGAAGGTTAAATATGGCAAGCGATGCGCTCAGGATACCCACAAGGTGCAGTATAGGTATGAAGCCAAGCCTCGCCGCCTGCCCCGTTATCATGAATATCCCGATCGGGCCGGAAAGAGACTCCCTGAAAGACATGCTGCCGGTCATTATCATCCACAATGCCTTATAGGTGATAAACGTGAAATTCATGAGCTTAAAGAAGCCCAACTTTAAGGACATAAGGAAATTATTTTTTGTCTTCGCCAGCTTCTGGGAAGGGGTTATGCCGATCAGCGCTATCTTGGTTTCCTTGCCGAATATATCCTTTGTCTGGCGAATGACAGGAGTTATCTCCTTTTCAAACATGCTGCCGTTTCTTTCCACAGAAAGCTTCATAGGGCCGTTCACGCTCTTGTAGATCATTTCTGTCATATCTTCCCAGAATTCCACGCGCTTGCCGTTGATCGCCGTGATCTTATCGCCCGCCATAAGGCCCGCCTTTTCGGCAGGATAATCCTTCAGGAATCCGCCTATCTCTGTAGTGGGCCTGCCGAACATGAATATGACCGAAAATATAACAAACGCCAGGACGTAATTCAGGAACGGCCCGGCAAATATTATCTTGAAACGGTCGATAATGCGGCGCGAAAGAAATTCGTAATTTTTATTGTCAAGCTTCTCGGTGGGGTCATCCCCGGCCATCTTCACGTATCCGCCCAAAAGTATGGCTGAGACCAGGTATTCGGTATCGCCTTTTTTGAATGAGAATAATTTCGGCCCGAACCCGAAAGAAAACCTCTCAACGCGCACTCCGAGCCGCTTGGCAACAATAAAGTGGCCCAGCTCGTGAACAAGGATAAGCACCCCCAGGACTACAAGAAAAGATACTAGTGACAACAAAGTGACCTCGCTTCCTCTCTGGCCCACTCTTCAGCCTGAAGTATGTCGCTTATCGCGGGCTCTTTTTTAAGACTGCTTTTATGTCTGGACATAACTTTTCCGATTACCTTGCAGATGTCGGTGAATTTTATCTTTCCCTCGAGATAGTATCTGACCGCCTCTTCGTCGCTTGCGCACAGTATAGCAGGCTGAAGCCCGCCTGTCTTAAGCGCCTGGCGCGCCATCTCAAGGCACGGGAATTTCCCGGTGTCCGGCTTCAAAAACGAAAGTTTCCCTACTTTACAAAAGTCTATTCTTTCCATTAAGCCTTTCGTGCGATCC
>JAKLDX010000132.1 GCA_022703295.1 Candidatus Omnitrophota bacterium | reverse complement strand
GCATCTTCCATAAATTCGCCGCGTTTCCGAACCAGGAGAACCGCGTCTTCGAATGATACGGCTCCGCACGCAACAAGCGCCGTATATTCGCCAAGGCTCAGGCCCAGGCTGAATTTCGGTGAGTATTGAGCGGCCAGATTCGAAGATTCAAAAACTTTTAGCGCGGCTATGCTAGTCACAAGAATTGCGGGCTGGCTGTTATTGGTAGTCGAAAGCTCTTCCTGGGGTCCTTCAAAACATAATTTTTTAATGTCAAATTTGAGGATCGCGCCTGCCTTGTCGAACACTTCCCTGGCCTGGGGATAATTCTCATACAGGTCTTTCCCCATTCCGACAAACTGAGCTCCCTGCCCCGGAAATATAAGCGCCGCGTCTACCATTCTATTACTATAGCTCCCCATGTAAGCCCGCCGCCGAAGGCATCCAGGAGTATCTTATCTCCCTTTTTTATACGGCCTTCTTGCACCGCCTCGACAAGCGCCACGGCGCTCGACGCCGCCGACATATTCCCGTATTTCTCTATATTAAGGTATATCTTATCCGGGGTAAGCCCCATACGCTTGGCAACAGCGTTCAGTATGCGGATATTCGCCTGGTGCGGTATTACAAGGCTTATGTCCTCTGCTTTGAGGCCGAGCGGCTTAGTCGCTTCCAATGCCGCGTCGGCCATTACCTTGACCGCGTGCTTGAAAAGCTCCGAGCCTTCCATCTTTATAAAATGCAGCCGGTCTTCGATGCTCTTTTTTGTGGCAGGTATCCTGGAACCCCCCGCAGGGAGCTTTATCAGGTCGCCCGCCTTGCCGTTCGCGCCGAGGTGGAACGATAATATTCCGCCCTGGTCGACCGGGCCGAGCACAGCGGCGCCGGCTCCGTCTCCGAAAAGAACGCAGGTCGCGCGATCGCTCCAATCAGTAATAGATGATAATTTTTCCGCGGCAATTACAAGGGCATGCTTATACGCGCCCGAGCGGATGAACTGATTTGCTATTGTAATGCCGTATATGAAACCTGAGCAGGCTACGCTTACGTCAAATGCCGGCACCATTCTCGCGCCTATCTTCTGCTGAACAAGGCACGCTGTAGCCGGAAAGAACATATCCGGCGTTATGGTGGCGACGATTATAAGGTCCAGGTCCTCTGCCTTCAGCCCCGCGTCTTTCAGCGCCGCCCTTGCCGCTTCTGCAGCCATATCGCTGGTTGCCTCGTCGGCTCTGGCTATCCGGCGTTCTTTTATACCCGTCCTTGTGAAAATCCATTCATCGGTCGTGTCCACCATCTTTTCAAGCTCTTTATTGGTAAGAACGCGTTCCGGTATATATTTTCCCAGCCCTATTATTCCGACTTTTTTACTCTCGCACATTTTAATTACCTCTACTTATTAATAGCTTTCCAATTCTTCCACGATATGCCTGTTCACATCCTGCGTCTTGAATTCCGCGGCAACTCTTATCGCGTTCTTGATGGCTTTCGGGTTCGATGAACCATGGCTTATGATACACCGCCCGTCGACTCCCAGCAGCGGCGCTCCGCCGTACTCCGAATAGTCCATCTTTTTTTTCAGTTCGTTAAAGGCCGTACTGGCCAGCGCCGCACCAAGCGTCGCTATTATATTCGCCTTTATCTCGTTCTTCAGGAGTTTCACTATCGTATCTATAACGCTTTCCGAGACCTTTAAAATTACATTGCCTACAAATCCGTCGCAGATAATAATATCAACGGATCCGGCGTATATATCCCTTCCCTCCATATTGCCCTTGAAGTTCAGTTTGGATTCACTCAGAAGAGTATGGGCTTCTTTGGCAAAATCCGTACCCTTGGATTCCTCTTCCCCGACATTCAGAAGTCCTACCGACGGGTTCTCTTTATGCAGAATATACCTGGCATACGCGTCAGCCATTATGCCGTATTGGAACAAATGCATAGGCTTCGGGTCGATGTTGGCGCCCACGTCTATCATAACCGAAGCACCGGTAAGCGTAGGAATAACTATAGCTATGCCGGGCCGCTCGATACCGGGCAAAAGCCGCAGGGAAAGCGTCGCGGCGCAAACTACGGCGCCCGTATTGCCTGCACTGACAAAGCCGTCCGCCTCGTCCCTTTTCAGCATTTCCATGCCTATGACAATCGACGAGTGGCGCTTGCGCCTCACGGAAAGCGCGGCAGGCTCATTCATCGCGATCCTCTCGGGCGCATGCACTATGCTTATCTTGTCGGAATAATCCTTGTACTTGCGCAGCGCTTCTTTCAGCAGCGCCTCATCTCCCACCAGGGCTACATCGTAACCGAATTCTTCGACTGCCTGCATGACGCCTTCGACCTCTACTGCGGGAGCCCTGTCACTGCCCATGGCATCAACTACAATTTTCATACTTCGCTCCTATGATTATTTCTTTCCCTTCTTTTCCTCTTTGGCCTCGATCACTATAATGGGCTTGCCGTTGTAATACCCGCAGTGCGGGCATACCCTGTGCGGTAACTTTGATTTTTTGCATTGCGGACAGACGGCAAGGTTTGACGCGTACATTTTGCTATTGGCACTTCTTCGCTTGTCGCGCCGGGCCTTGGAATGTTTACGTTTTGGATTAGCCATTATTCCTCCTCATTTTGTTTTTTATGATACTGTAGGTGTCCTTTGCTATCAAAAGCTCCTCGTTCGTCGGGACCACGAGAAATCTCACGCCCCTGGGCATGACCTTCTTCATATCGCCGGCTATCCTTTTTACAAGCCACGGATTGTTCTCGCTTATGCCCGCCGTGAATATAACGGCATCCAGGCCGCCCATTGCGGCAAGATAAGCGCCGATATATTTTTTGACCCTGTAAATAAATATCTCCAGCGCAAGCTCAGCATGCTCAGCCTTGATGCCGCTGGACTTGACCATTTTTAATATGTCGCGCATATCATTACTGATGCCGGAAATCCCCAAAAGTCCGCTTTCCTTATTCAGGATATCGCTTATCCGCTCCGGCCGCAGATTCTCCTTCGCCATGAGATAGAAGACTACGGCCGGATCCATATCTCCGCAGCGCGTTCCCATCAGAAGGCCCTCGAGCGGCGTAAACCCCATCGACGTATCTATCGACTTACCGCCGACAACTGCCGCCATACTGCATCCGTTACCGAGATGGCAGGTTATGAGCTTCAGTGAACTGACTGGCTTCTTAAGGATCCTCGCCGCTTCCCCCGCCACGAACCTGTGGCTCGTTCCGTGAAAGCCGTATTTTCGTATCCCGTATTTTTTGTAATATTCCAGCGGCAGCCCGTACAGGAAAGAAACGGGCGGCATGGAATGGTGGAACGATGTATCGAAAACAGCAACCTGAGGAACACCCTTTAATATTTTATAGCAGGCCTCTATTCCTAAAAGAGCCGGCGGATTATGTAACGGCGCCAGCTCGCTGAATTTTTCGATCGATTTGATGACCTTCGGGGTTATCAGGGTCGACTTGGCAAATTCTTCTCCGCCGTGGACCACCCTGTGACCTATGCCGCTTATCTTGTCTTTGGATGATATGACACCGTGGCCTTTATCGATGAGGGCATCTACTATTATGCTTATGGCTACATAATGGTCTTTACAGACAGTCTTTTTCTCGAAAAAATCCCCGTCGGACTGAGCCCTCAGGCAGGAACCGCTCTGCCCGATGCGCTCTACTATGCCCTTTGCCAACGATTTCCGATTTACTACGTCAAATAATTGATATTTTGCGGAAGAACTTCCGCAATTTATTATAAGTATAAACATTAAATCCTTACGGCTGTCACAGCCACC
>JAKLDX010000131.1 GCA_022703295.1 Candidatus Omnitrophota bacterium | reverse complement strand
AAATTAAACTCTTCTTCTTTTTGGAGGTCTACATCCGTTGTGAGGCATTGGAGTTACGTCGATAATTTCAGTAACTTCAATTCCACTGTTATGTAAAGATCTGATGGCAGACTCACGTCCGTTACCTGGTCCTTTTACATAAACTTTAACTTCTTTCACGCCGCGCTCCAAAGCCTTCTTGGCAGCATTTTCCGCGGCGATACCGGCTGCAAACGGCGTCGATTTTTTCGAGCCTTTAAAGCCGGAACTTCCCGTCGACGCCCATGCTATGGTGTCTCCGGTCCTGGTCGCTATCGTAACTATCGTATTGTTGAACGTCGCCAGGATGTGAGCTATGCCGTTAGTTACGACCCCGAGTGATTTCTTTACCTTTTTGACTTTTGTCTTTTTATTTTCCACTTTCTTTAGCCGGTGCCCTTTCTACTTTTTGTCTTACGACTCCTACGGTCTTTCTCGGACCTTTCCTGGTCCTTGCATTAGTTCTGGTCCTCTGGCCTCTTACCGGAAGGCCCCTTCTGTGCCTGAAACCCCTATAGGTACCTATATCGATAAGCCGTTTTATATTAGCAGAGATATCCCGTCTGAGATCGCCCTCTACCTTATAATCTTTTTGCAATATAGACGACAGGCGCGCGACTTCCTCTTCGGTAAGATCTTTTGCTCTCTTATCAGGATTTATATTGGCCACTTTCAGAATTTTATTCGAAAGCGACCTTCCTATACCGTATATGTAACCTAACGATATCTCTATTCTTTTTTCTTTCGGAATATCAACACCAACTATTCTGGGCACTTTCTATCCTCCTAAAATTTAAAAATCTATCCCTGCCGTTGTTTATGTTTCGGGTTCGCGCAAATTATCATAAGGGTCCCCTTGCGGCGAACTACTTTACACTTAGGACAAATCTTTCTTATGCTCGACCTGACTTTCATGTCTCATCCTTTAGCTTATAACTTACAGCTTACGGCTTATGCCTACTTCTCTCTTCGCGTTATCCTTCCCCTGGAAAGATCGTAAGGCGAAAGCTCCATCGTTACGGTATCGCCGGGAAGTATCCTTATAAAATTCATACGCATCTTGCCTGAGACGTGCGCCAGGACCCTGTGGCCATTGGCCAGTTCGACCCTGAACATCGCGTTCGGCAGCGTCTCGAGTACTTTACCTTCGACTGTTATCGCTTCTTCTTTCGGACTCATCAGCCTTTACTTTCCGGTCAGAATCTCCGCCCCGTCTTTGCCGACTGCTACGGTATGTTCGAAATGGGCGGATAACTTGCCGTCTTTTGTAACCGCAGCCCAGCCATCCTCTAAGATCTCAACTTCATGAGTGCCCGCATTGACCATCGGCTCGATCGCCAGAACCATACCCCGCTCCAGCCTCGGCCCGACCCCCGGCGGACCAAAATTCGGTATCTCCGGTTCCTCGTGTATCCTGGTGCCTATACCGTGGCCGACGAATGCCTTCACTACACTGAAACCGTTCGATTCGACAAATTCCTGAACGCTGCAGGAAATGTCCGAGATGCGTTTGCCGGGTAATGCGTTCTCGATTCCTATATAAAGAGCTTTTTCGGTAACTTCTATCAGTTTTTTAGCTGCCGGGCTTATCTTGCCTATGCCGAAAGTTATGGCGGCATCGGCGAAATAATCCCTGAATTTTACGCCTATATCCACCGAAAGGATGTCGCCTTCCCTGAGTTTCCTTTCGGACGGTATTCCGTGCACAACCACATCATTTACTGAAGTGCAGATATTCGCAGGATACCCTCTGTAACCCTTAAACGCAGGATATCCGTTTTTCTTGAGTATCTCGTCCCTGGCTATGGCATCCAGCTCTTTCGTCTGCATGCCTGCCTTGGCACATTTTTTCAATTTTTCAAGGACCAGCGCCGTAATCTCACCGGCTTTTCTTATCGTCGCTATCTCTTCATCGCTTCGCAGAACGATCATGCAAGTTTCATGTCGGAAAATATTTTAGAGATAACATTAAAAAGGTCTTCGACCATCATGTCTCCCGAGACCTTCTTTAACAAACCCTTCTTCGTATAATATTCTATCAAAGGCTTCGTCTGGCCTTCGTAAACTTTAAGCCTGTTCAGCACAGTCTCTTCTTTATCGTCCGGGCGCTGAAAAAGAACACCGCCGCATTTATCGCAGACGCCTTCTTTTTTCGGCGGGATATTCTTCACGTGATAATTAAATCCGCATTTTTTACATACCCGCCTTCCGGAAAGCCTCTCTATTGCAACCTTTGGCGATGTCTCGAAATACAGGACCATATCTATCCTGCCGGACTCCTTTTTAAGCGCCTCATCCAGGTCCACGGCCTGCTGCAGCGTTCGCGGGAAACCATCGAGTATATACCCTTTTTTAGTATCCGTTTTTTTAAGCCTTTCCACGACTATGCCGGTCACGATCTCGTCGGGGACAAGTTCGCCTTTATCCATGAATGCCTTCGCCTCTAACCCAAGCGGCAATCCGGCTTTTACGGATTCCCGGAGTATGTCACCAGTCGAAATATGAGGTATATTATACTTCTTAGAAAGAACTACGCTCTGTGTTCCTTTGCCCGCTCCCGGCGGACCCAGTAAAATAAGGTTCAATTATAATTCCTTTTTTATGATATACGCCCTTTGAGCTTGCCCTTTTTCATAAAGCCTTCGTAATGCCTCATCAGAAGATGCGACTCTATCTGTTTCATCGTATCCAGCATGACGCCGACTATGATAAGCAGTCCCGTGCCGCCGAAGAAGCTCGCCACAAGATACGGTATCTTGAGCCATCCGGATATGAGGCTCGGCAAAACCGCAATGACAGCCAGAAATACAGCACCCGGCAAAGTTATCCTGGTCATAATGAAATCAAGATATTCCGCAGTCTGCCTGCCCGGCCTTATACCGGGAACGAATCCGCCGTACTTCTTCATATTATCGGATATATCTATGGGGTTAAATGTTATAGCCGTGTAAAAATAAGCGAAAAATATTATTAATAGCGCGTATATGGAATTATATAAAACTTCGCCTCTAGTCAGGACTTGCGCAAAATTCTGAAAAGCCTTATTCGATATAAACCCCGCGATCGTAGCGGGAAATAATATTATACTCTGCGCGAATATAATAGGGATAACCCCCGCCTGGTTGACCCTTAACGGCAGGAACGTAGACTGCCCGCCGTAAACCTTCCGGCCGACAACCCTCTTCGCGTATTGTATAGGGATCTTCCTCTGCCCTTGAGTGACTACTATGACCGCCACCACAACCACCACAAGCATCGCTATCATCAATATAAGGGTAAGCGGTTCCAGCTGCGCCTTTTCCGGAGCGAACGGCGAAAAAAGCGACCATAACTGATAAAGAGCGGTCGGTATCCTTGATACGATACCGGCGGTGATAAGAAGCGACATGCCATTGCCTATGCCGTACTCCTGTATCTGTTCTCCGAGCCACATTATGAATGCCGTGCCGCTTGTCAGCGTTATTACGGTCAATATCCTGAAGGGCCATCCGGGGAACTGGACCAGCCCCGCTATCTGCCCCCTCGACATATTTTCCACCCAGAGGGCTATGAAAAACGATTGTATTATAGAAAGGGCTATGGTGCCGTATCTCGTATATTGAATGATCTTCTTGTGCCCGGATTCGCCTTCCTTTGCTATCTTTTCCAGCGCCGGAACTACCGCAGTCAAAAGCTGTAATATGATCGACGCGGATATATACGGCATGATTCCGAGAGCGAATATCGTCAACCTGGATATGGCGCCTCCGGAGAACATATTTATTATCCCGAACAGAGCGCCCCCCTGGCGCTGT
>JAKLDX010000130.1 GCA_022703295.1 Candidatus Omnitrophota bacterium | reverse complement strand
TGCGGATATCGGGCTTGTGAATCCGCGTTTCAGGGTGAAGACAGGCTCGCCCGGCAGCTCCCTGATCGAGATAGATTTCTGCAGGGGGTATTGCATCCTTATAAAAAGAGAGGTGCTGCAGAAGATAGGGAAGCTGGACGAATCATACGGCTTGGGCTACTACGATGATGATGACTATTCGGTAAGGGCCATCCGCGCGGGCTTCAGGTGCATGCAGGCAAACGATATCTTCGTCGAGCACCTGGGGGACTCGACTTTCTCGTCCGTATTCAAAAGAGAAGAACGGCTGGCGTTGCACGAGAAAAATAAACGGTTATTTTATTCCAGGTGGGGCAGGCGGCTGAAGATAGTGCTGATAATAACTAAAAATACCGATGCGCGGAAATTGACGGAACTTTTGTTCTTTTTGGCAAGGCGGCAGCACATAATATATCTCTGGAATTCGGCGGCGCCAGTAAAGCCGGAGCATATAAATATAAGAGAAAAGGCCTTCAGCCGTATCGCGAGTAAAGCGATCTTTCCTTTAATGATATTTTATAACCGGCTCATGAAGCCGGAGAAGCAATTCAACATGGTCTTTACCGATGACGCGCCGCTGAAGTTTTTATTATCTGGCATAAGGCGGGACACATATTATTTAGATGTTCTGAAAGATGACGGGGTAGTAAAGAATATGGTCGATGCCCTGTCGAAAGCTTAGAGACGGATAAGATATGAGATGTGACATAATCATACCGGTTTGGAACCAGCTCGTTTTTACAAAAGACTGCATAGATTCGATATTTAAAAATACAGACGTTGAATACAGGCTGATCATCATAGACAATGCCAGCGACGAAAAGACGAGGGCATATCTGGAGGGCCTGAAAGGCCCCGGGAAAGCGCCTGTCACATTGTTAAAAAATGAGAAGAACGTAGGTTTTATAAAAGCGGTGAATGCCGGGCTTGGCGCTTCAGACGCGCCGTATGTCTGTCTTTTGAATAATGACACGCTCGTGACCGAAGGTTGGCTCAAGACAATGATCGATGTGGCGGAGGCTAACAGCGATATCGGTATCGTAAATCCGTCGAGCAATAATCTAGGACAAAAGCCGGCAAAGGGCGAGCCTATCGAGCTTTACGCCGAAAACATAAGGAAGCAAGATGGGAAATTCGTAGAGCTCGGCGCGGCCGTCGGGTTTTGCATGCTTATAAAAAGGGCGGTCATTGACAAAATAGGCATTTTCGACGAGATTTACGGCATGGGCAATTTCGAAGATACCGATTTTTCCAGAAGGGCCGTCAAGGAAGGCTATAAGTGCGTCCGCGCGTGCGGCGCTTATGTCTACCACAGAGAGAACTCCTCATTTAACAGGATCGCTACGTTTGACGAGGACTTCAAGCGGAATAAAGAGATATTCGAGTTCAGATGGGGCAGGCCGAAGAGGATAGCTTATATCCTGGAGGACGCCGATGAGAATAACGCGAAAAAGATAGGGCTCGACTCCATGAAGCTTGCCAGGCTCGGCAACTGGATATGGTATTTCATGAAAGAGGGCGTGGATGTCCCGGTCCATTCGAACATAGTGCCTGCTTTACTGGGGGATAAGCACTTTTATCTAAATGCTGTTTTCAGGGTGTTGAAGAAGAAAAAGAAATTCGACGAAATATTTGTAAGCTCCCCGAAGCTTGGGAGATTTCTTGAGCATCTTTCGCCTATTCATAAGGCGAAAGTAAAATATTACTAGAAAGGCGCAAAAATTTTATGGAAAAGATACCTCTGTCCGTAGTAGTTATAACGCATAACGAAGAAGCGAATATCGCAGATTGCCTCAGGAGCGCTTCGGGGGCCGACGAGATAATAGTGCTCGACGATAATAGCACGGACAAGACTGTGGATATAGCCAAACAGTTCACCGGCAAAGTTTTTTCGAGAAAGATGGAAGTTGAGGGCACGCACCGCAATTACGCTTACAGCCTGGCGAAGAACAACTGGGTCCTTAGCCTCGACGCCGATGAGGTGATATCGAGAGACCTCGAGGAGGAGCTGCGCCAGCTTTTCAAAAAAGATATGAAGGATAAAGCCTACACTATACCGATCAGGACTTTCATAGGGAAAAGATGGATAAGGTATGCGGGGTGGTATCCTGCGGCCAAGGTAAGGCTTTTCGATAAGGGATTTTTTAAATATGAAGAAGTCGGGGTCCATCCCAGGGTATTCATAAAGGGGTCTTGCGGCCACCTGACAAAGGACATAGTCCATTATTCATACAGGAACTATCATGATTTTTTTGAGAGCCTTAATAATCAGACGACCCAGGAAGCGAAAAAATGGTTCAATGAAAAAAGAAAGATAGGATTCATGAAAATGTACAGAAAATTCCTCGACAGGTTTCTCAAGGCCTACGTGCTGAAAAAAGGCTATAAAGACGGCTTGCTAGGATTTGTAGTATCGTACGGGAGCGGGTTGTATCAGCTCATGAGCTATGTCAAGTACCGCGAAATGGTGGAGAACTCCAAATAGATGGAAAAGCTGAAAGTGACGGTTGCCGTAATCACGAAGAACGAAGAGAAGAATATAGCCAGGTGCCTTGGCAGCGTGAAATGGGCCGATGAGATAATAGTCGTGGACGGATTCAGCACGGACAAAACGGCCGAGATATCCGAATCGATGGGCGCCAGGGTGATAAAGCATAAATTCAGCGGCACTTTCGCGGACGACCGGAATGTCGGTACGGAAAACGCCGGGAATGAGTGGGTCCTGCATATAGATGCCGACGATGTCGTAACCGAAGATTTCAGGACTAAATTAGCCGATGTTTTAACATCCAAGGAAGATGTTGTCGTATATAAATTCCGCAGGAAGAATTTCTTCCTGGGCCACTCCATGGATCATGGCGGATTCCATCATTACATACCCAACATGGTGAAGAAAGGTTTTGTTCATTACGAAGGGGATGTGCACGAAGTTCCTGTGTATAAAGGCTATGCGGGGACCATAGACGCGGACATAGAGCATTATCCGTTCGATTCCATAGGCCAGTTCGTGGACAGGCAGAACCGTTACGCGGAGATAGCGGCGAAAAAGATATTGAAGAACGAAGGCGTCCTGCCCGTTGCCAGGGTCAAGAAAGAGATGATAGGCAAGACATTCAAGGTATTCTGGAAGTCATACGTAAAAAAACAGGGTTATAAGGAAGGCATGTACGGGCTTGTATTCGGCGCGCTCTTCGCGATTATAAATTTTCTGAAATGGGCAAAATACTGGGAATTGGTCAGGAATGAAAAGCTGTGACATAATAATACCTGTCTGGAACCAGCTTGCGGCAACGCGGGAATGTGTAAATTCCATCAAGAAGCATACCCGCTATCTGTACAGGCTTATTATAATAGATAACGGCAGCGAAGAAGGCGTTAGCGGCTATCTGAAAGGGCTTAAGGATGATACCGCTGCCGAAACGATTTTAGTCCGCAACGACAGGAATCTGGGATTTGTAAAGGCGGTGAATGAAGGCATTGCGCTGTCGGACAGGCCTTATATCGTGGTAATGAATAATGATACTATAGCTACGGACGGCTGGCTCGAGGAAATGGTCAGGGTCATGGAGGAAAATCCCGCAATAGGCATCCTGAATCCTTCGAGCAATACCTCCGGGCAATATCCGGGGAATAAGTCCATAGACGATTACGCGGCGGAGCTGAAAAATTTTTCCGGGCAGATCCAGGAGCTTTATTCCTGCAGAGGGTTTTGTTTCCTTCTGAAAAGAGAGGTCGTGGAGAAGATAGGACTCTTCGACGAGATTTTTGATATGGGCTACTTTGAAGAGACCGATTACTGCGTTAGGGCTCAAAAAGCCCTC
>JAKLDX010000013.1 GCA_022703295.1 Candidatus Omnitrophota bacterium | reverse complement strand
GTCATGTAGCAAAGTGTCAGGACCTCTTTTGACTTCGCATCCTGGATTATCGCCGGTATCAGCCCCTTGTCATCGAATTTCAAGCATTCTATAAGTTTATTCATAATCTCACCGCTACTCCTTTTTTCTTTAAATAATTTTTCGTATCCCGCACTGAATATTCCCTGTAATGGAATATCGACGCGGCCAGCACGGCATCGGCCTTTCCGTCTGTAAGCGCTTCATACAGATGGTCGAGAGTGCCGGCTCCCCCGGAAGCAATCACCGGTATATCAACCGCTTCACTGATCGCCCTGGTAAGTTCTATATCGTAACCTTCCTTCGTGCCGTCGTAATCCATGCTCGTAAGCAATATCTCGCCTGCGCCGAAGAGATGCATTTTTTTAGCCCAGGCAACAGCATCTATGCCTGTCGGCGTCCTGCCGCCGTTTATAAAGACTTCCCACTTTTTGGTCTTTCTCGTATTCATTTTGCATTTTGCGTCAATAGCGACTACTATGCACTGGCTGCCGAACCTCCTAGCGGCCTTTTTGACAAATTGAGGGTCCTTCACCGCGGCTGTATTTATCGATACCTTGTCACACCCGGCCATAAGCAAATTCCTTATGTCGTCTATCGTCCGTATGCCGCCTCCTACCGTGAACGGCAGGAATATGCTTTCGGCCACTTTATTGACAAGCTCGATCGTGGTTTTTCTCTTCTCATGGCTTGCCGTGATATCCAGAAATACGAGCTCGTCCGCGCCTTCTTTATCATAAAATCGCGCGTTCTCGACGGCATCGCCGGCATCGCGCAGGTTTATGAAATTAACGCCCTTGACCACGCGCCCGTCTTTTATATCAAGACACGGAATTATTCTTTTTGTGAGCATATTCTAATCGCTTCCGCCAGGTCTATTCTTTTCTCGTAGATCGCTTTTCCTATTATCATCCCGGCCAATCCGTCCTTCTCCAGCGCCTTGAGATTCTTCACGTCCTCGATACGGGATATTCCGCCGGACGCGACGACCTTTAATTTGGCCGATCCCAGGATAATCTTCAGGCTTTCCAGGTTCGGCCCCTGCAGCATACCGTCAGTCGCGATATCCGTATAATTTATAGTATCGATGCCGGAACCTTCGATCCTTTTAACCAGGTCCACCGCCTTGATGCCGGTGTCCGCCACCCATCCTTTAGTGTAAACTATTCCCTCGCGGGCATCTATGCCGGCGACGATCCTGCCTTTAAATTTCGACACCACCTTGGTGAGGAATTCTTCGTCGAGCGCCTTAGTACCTACGACGACCTTGGCTATACCAGCATCGAGGATCGCCCTGATCGACTTTTCATCCCTGGCGCCGCCGCCGAACTCGACCTTAGGCTTTACGCTCTCGGCTATCTTCTTTACGATCCCGAGATTTTTCGGCTTGCCTTCGAGCGCACCGTCCAGGTCAACCACGTGAATGAGTCCCACTTTAAAAGACGCGAGCCTTTCAGCGACCTCGAGCGGGTCATCCGAATAGACCGTCTCCCGGTCGGCTGCGCCCTGAACGAGCCTTACCACCTTGCCGCCTTTTATGTCTATCGCGGGGATGACCTGTATCATAATTTAACGAAATTCTCCAGTATCTTCAGGCCCAATGCCTGGCTTTTTTCCGGATGGAATTGAAGCCCGTAAACATTGCATTTGCATATGCCGGAGACGAAATTTATGCCGTAGTCCGTACTCGTCAGCATGGCATCCTTATCCCTGGGTTTTACATAATATGAATGCACGAAGTACATGTAGGCGCCGCTAGGCACGCCTTTTAATATTTCCGCTCCCGGCTTTTTTCTTATATTATTCCAGCCCATGTGAGGCACCTTCAGCCCGATGCCCCTGAACCTCTTCACATCGCCTCTCAATACACAAAGCCCTTCGACGCCGGGCGCTTCTTCGCTCTTCTCGAACAATAGCTGCATGCCAAGGCAAAGGCCGAGGAAGGGTTTGCCATCGAAGATGGCATCCCTTAAAGGCTCTATCAATCCCAGGCGGTCCAGTTCCTTCATGGCATCACCGAACGCGCCTACGCCCGGGAATACGATCTTGTCGCATTTATCCAGGTCTTCAGGGCATGAGGTGACCTTCGTCCTTGCGCCCGCTACTTCAAGCGCTTTCTGGACACTGCGTAGGTTCCCCATCCCGTAGTCGATGACTGCAATCATTCGTCAGTCCTTCGCATTGTGCGATTAGGTACTTCAATTTGTAAAACTTGTGGTTGCAATTCAATACACATTAGCTTCGGTTGCGATTGGGTACACCCAATCGCCTAATCGCTAAAGTCCTAATATCGCGCTAAATTACCTAATAGCTCACCCATCTTACTCAATCGATTCTCCCTTTCGTCGACGGCACGCCCTTACGGCGCGAATCGACTTGCGTCGCTTCATCCAAAGCCATACCGAGAGCCTTGAATATGGCCTCCAGCACATGGTGAATGTCCTCGCCTGAATATATCTCGACATGAAGATTAATATTCGCGTTCTTCGCGAACGTGTCCAGGAAATCCTTGCCGTCCTCGAGCGAATAGTTCTCGCGCACAACATAGCTTTGCGCATACGGCGGAACTCTCCATACGAATGCGTATCTGCCGCCTATATCTGTCATGACCCTCGCGGAGGCCTGGTCCATAGGGACCTCTTTCGAGCCGAACCTCTTTATTGACTTACAATCGCCGAGCGCCTCCTTGAAGGCCTTGCCCAGGCATATCGCGACGTCCTCATTCGTGTGATGGATATCGACGCCCAGGTCGCCCCTGGCTTTTAACGCCAGGTCAAACAGGCCGTGAAACGCGAAAAGCGTAATCATGTGGTCGAGAAAGCCTATGCCGGTATTTATATCGACCTTGCCCTTACCGTCAATATTCAGCTTTCCGGTTATATCCGTCTCCGTAGTTTTCCTTTTAATATTCGCACTGCGTGTTTTTTTCGCCATTTTCAACTCCTTTAGCTTATAACTTACAGCTTATAGCTTAGAGCTATAAGCTTACGTAACTCTACTCAAACCTCACCTTAACCGAATCCAAATGCTTGGTCAGTTTCTCTATCCCGGCTATCTTCTCGAGCGGCTCTCTTATCTTCTCGAGCGCCTTTTTGTTATAAGAGATTATATGCGAGCTCTTACAGAAATCCGACAACCCGATCCCTGAAAAGAACCTCGCGCTCCCGCCTGTCGGCAGGACATGGCTCGGGCCCGCCACATAATCACCTACCGCTACCGGCGTATACGGGCCTAAGAATATCGCTCCGGCATTATTTATCTTCCTCGCTATCCTTTTCGGGTTGTTCGTCAGTATCTGCAGGTGTTCGGGCGCCAGCCTGTCCGAAACCTCGGCCGCCTCGTCCATGTTCTTCACCTGGACGATATAGCCTTTTATATTTTCCTTCTTCAATATCTTTACCAGCTTCTTGGAATTCGTTATCAATATCGAAAGCCCCATGAAATGCTCGGCCTGCGCCTCAAGGTCCGCCTTTATG
Organism: Candidatus Omnitrophota bacterium; assembly: GCA_022703295.1. Taxonomy (GTDB): domain Bacteria; phylum Omnitrophota; class Gorgyraeia; order 2-01-FULL-45-10; family 2-01-FULL-45-10; genus JAKLDX01. The sequence continues at coordinate 11,942 of JAKLDX010000013.1, read as the reverse complement.
AAATTCACGTCCGATAATTGATTCGCGATTATCACGACCTCTGTCGGCCCGGCGAGCATATCTATGCCGCAATAACCGAAGACCTGGCGTTTTGCTTCCGTTACATAGGCGTTGCCCGGCCCCACGATCTTGTCCACCTGCGGGATCGTCTTCGTCCCGAAAGCGAGCGCCGCTATGGCCTGCGCCCCGCCTATCTTGTATATCTCGTCGACCTTCAGCAGGTCCGCGACGACAAGTATATGCGGATCGACCGATTTGTATTCGTTGGGCGGCGTCACGAGGACTATCTTTTTGACGCCGGCCATCTTTGCCGGTATGACCGTCATGTAAACGCTCGAGACCAGCGGCACCGTTCCGCTCGGCACGTATACGCCCACTTTCTCCAGAGGCGTTATGCGCTCGCCCAGCATCACCCCGTCCGCGTCCTTTATCTTCCATGATTTTTTAAGCTGTTTACGGTAAAACTTATTTATGTTCTCCAGGACCGTCTTCAGGGTAGATACAAATTCGGGCTTTATGTCCTGGTAGGCGCCGGACCTCTCGCACGCCGAGACCTTAAGGTCTTTGGCCGTGAGCTTCACATGATCGAATTTCCTGGTGTACTTGATAACGGCATCGTCGCCGTACAGCTTCACGTTCTCGACTATGTTCCTCACGCTTTCAGCCACGCGCTTATTCCTGCCGGAATTCCTGTCGCATAGTTTCTGGAATTGCTTACTGCCGAGCCTGACAAGCCTCATTGTAACCTCGCTTTCAAACCTAAAAATATCTTTTCTAACGCTTCGTTCAATTTAGCCGGATCCTTGCCGCCTCCCTGGGCGAACTCCGGCTTACCTCCGCCCGAACCATCTATCAATTTTGACAAATCTTTCGCAACCGCTCCCGCGCTTACGCCTTTTTTCACAAGGTCACCGGTGACCGAAATGATGAATGACGCCTTGTCATCGATCTTTGTCGCCAGTATGATGACCGCGGATTTCTCTTTCTCTTTTATCTTATCGCTCAAGGTCCTCAGGCCTTCCGCATTGAGGCCGTCTATTATCTCTGTGAAAACTTTTGCGGCGCCCGCAGCCTTTGCCCTGCTTAAAAGCGCGTCGATCTTTTCTATCTCGGCACTCACCTTAACCTGCATAGCTTTTTTATCTTCTTCCTTCTGCTTCTCGGTGGCAACACGCGAAGCGTCCTCACTTTTTCGCTTATCTATCCACGCCCTGGCTGCCTCGCCCGTCACAGCCTCTATGCGCCTTACGCCCGATGCTATCGAGCTCTCGCTCGTAATTTTAAAAATGCCGATATCTTTAGTATTATCCAGGTGCGTGCCGCCGCAAAGCTCTTTCGAGACATCGCCTATGGTCACAACCCTTACTTTGTCGCCGTATTTTTCCCCGAAAAGCGCCGTCGCGCCTTCCTTCTTTGCCGCCTCGATATCCTTTATTTCTTTATTTAAAGCCAGGGCTTTTTTAATATTCTCGTTTACGATCTCTTCGACCCTCGCGATCTCCCGGTCCTCCATCTTCTTCATATGCGTAAAATCAAACCTGAGATGTTCGGCATCGACCATCGAGCCGGTCTGCTTCACATGCTCGCCTAAAACTTTTCTTAAAGCCGCCTGTAAAAGATGTGTGGCTGTATGGTTAGCCATAACCTTTTTCCTGACCGCTTCGTCTATCCTGGCCTTAGCAGCCTCGCCTTTTACTATTTTGCCGCGGAGCATCTTGCCGATATGGACGATCGTATCGCCTATTCTCTTCGCGTCCTCGACTTCCATCGCGCCGGAGGCCGTCTCTATCTTGCCCCAATCCCCGACCTGTCCGCCGCTCTCGCCGTAGAACGGCGTCTTATCCAGCACGACCTCGCCGCCATCGAGCACCGCAAGCACTTTTGCCTCTGCGACCGGGCTGTCATAGCCCAGAAATTCCGTCTTCAGGCCTAGCGCTTCAACTTTCTTGGCGAACGTCTCGGAGAATATCTCGCCTTTTATCTTCGTTTTTGAGCGCGATTTCGTCCTTTGCCCTTCGAGTAAGTTTTCAAATTCTTTTTCGTCTATCTTGAGGCCGGACTTTTCGGCCAATTCCTCGAGCATGTCATAAGGCATACCGTAGGTATCGTAAAAAGTGAACGCGATCTCCGGAAGCCTCTTCAGCTCTTTTGTTTTTTTGATATTCTCGAAAGCCTCGTTGACCTTAGGAAGCTGCGTCTGAATCACGAACAGAAAGGCCTCTTCCTCTTTTTTTACAACCTGCGCTATGTCGTCCCTTCTTTCCGCAAGTTCGGGATACTGGGCCTTCATAACCTGCGTTACCACGCTCACTAATTTATATAAGAACGGCTCTTTTATGCCGATATCCTGGCCGTGGCTCATCGCGCGCCGTATCAGTTTCCGCACAACATATCCGCGCTCCTCATTCGACGGCATCACACTGTCAGCAATGCAAAACGTCACCGCCCGTATATGATCAGCAATCGCATTTATTTTAGCTTTTTTAGCTGAAAGCTTACAGCTTACAGCTGACAGCTTCTCAATCTCGCCCACGAGCGGCACGAAAATATCTATCTCAAAATTCGTCTTCACGCCCTGCATCACGGACGCAAGCCTCTCCAGCCCCATCCCTGTGTCTATATTCTTCGCAGGCAGAGGCTTTAAGCTGCCATCCTGTTGGCGGTCGAATTGCGTAAATACCATGTTCCACACCTCGATGAACCTTCCGCAGTCGCATGCCGGAGTGCAACCGGGCTTTTTACAGCCAACATCTTTCCCGTAATCATAAAATATTTCAGAGCATGGGCCGCAGGGGCCGTTCGGCCCTTTTGTCGGAGCCTCGGAAGGCCAGAAATTATCCTTCTCGCCGAACTTCATGATCCTGTTTTCCGGCATCTTTATGATATCCTTCCAAATATCATAAGCCTCTTTATCGTCTTTATATACGGACGCCCACAGCCTTTCCGGATCGATCTTTAAAACTTTAGTGAAAAATTCCCACGACCACTGCATAGCTTCTTTTTTGAAATAATCACCGAACGAGAAATTGCCGAGCATCTCAAAGAACGTATGATGCCCGCTCGTCTTTCCGACATTATCCAGGTCGCCTGTGCGCAGACACTTCTGGCTCGAGGCCGCGCGCTTGTAGGTCACGTTACGGCCGAGGAATTTCTCTTTGAACTGGTTCATGCCGGCGCCCGTGAATAGAAGCGTCGGGTCATCCTTGGGCACAAGCGAGTCGCTCGGGACTATCGTATGGCCCTTGGACTTGAAAAACTCCAGAAACGCCTGTCGTATCTCGTCTGTTCTCATTTTTTTAGCTTAAAACTTACAGCTTATAGCTTACAGCTATAAGCTCTTTATTCTTCATGTCTTTCGCCGGTCAGCGCCTCCACTACCTTTCTCACCGTATCGTACTTAAATCCGCGCCTGAGCATAAAATCGTACACGCGCTTCATCGCCTTACGCTTATCGAGCTTCTGAAAGCGCTTAAAACGTTCGGAGGCCATGCTGAAAGCTATTTCGAATTCATCGTAAGCCTTGTTCTTAATTTCTAACGTGGCTTCGATGACAGGGTCGGCCACACCTTTAAGCTTTAGTTCGTGCTTCAGGACTACGTCGCCCATCGGGTTAGAATGCATCCTGGATTCTATCCAGAAGCGCGCGAACTTTTCGTCGTCTACATTCCCGGTCTTTTTAAGGTCGCTTACGACGCCGTCTATTATGTCCTCGCCATAGCCTTTAAGTTTCAGGCGCTGGCGTATTTCATGTTCACTTCTGGGCCGCGAGCGCAATAAAAAATAAGCATTGTTCTTCGCCCTGGCCTTTATCTTATCATTATCCAAATTTTTCTCTTTTTTACTTATAGCTTAAAACTTACAGCTTATAACTATTTTAACGCCTTCTCCAGCACTTCCTTCTCTATCTTCGCCAGTACCTTCGGGTTCTCTTTCAGGTATACGCGCGCGTTCTCTTTGCCTTGCCCCAGTTTCTCTTCGCCGTATATTACCCATGATCCGCTCTTCTGGGTTATGCCGGTGATCTCCGCCATATCCAGGACACTGCCCGCCCTCGAGATGCCCTCATCGTACATTATGTCGAATTCGGCTTTCCTGAATGGCGGCGCTACTTTATTTTTCACTATGGAAGCCCTGACGCGGTTGCCCACAACCTCCTCGCCTTTTTTCAGAGAGGCTATGCGCCTTAAATCTATCCTCACGGACGCGTAAAATTTGAGCGCCCTGCCGCCGGTTGTAGTCTCGGGGTTGCCGAACATGACGCCGATCTTTTCCCTGATCTGGTTGATGAAGATGACGCAGGTCTTCGACTTGGCTATGCAGCCAGATAATTTCCTGAGCGCCTGGCTCATCAGCCGCGCCTGCAATCCCATGTGGCTATCGCCCATGTCGCCCTCGATCTCAGCCTTGGGGGTCAACGCCGCGACCGAATCCACTACGATAACGTCCACCGCGTTCGACCTCACCAGGGTCTCGACTATCTCAAGCGCCTGCTCGCCGGTATCCGGCTGCGACATAAGCAGATTATCGAGGTTTACCCCGATCTTCTTCGCGTACGCCGCGTCAAACGCGTGTTCGGCATCTATAAACGCCGCCTGGCCTCCGGCCTTCTGGGCATTTGCGACTATGCTCAGGGTAAGCGTCGTCTTTCCGCTTGATTCCGGCCCGAATATCTCGACTACCCTGCCGCGCGGAACGCCGCCTATGCCTAATGCCACATCAATAGCCGCGGAACCGGTCGATATGGCCGGCACGTCGAGCTTGAAGTCCTGGCCAAGCTTCATTATCGAACCCTTCCCGAAATGCTTCTCTATATGTTCGAGCGCCAGGTCCAATGCCTTGGTCTTCTGTTCCTGCGTAGTTTCCTTCTTTTCTTCCTTCGCGGCCTTTGTTTCCTTTACTTCTTCCTTATCTTTTGCTTTAGATTTCACCATTTCCGGCTCCTTTTCTGTTTCGACATTTATATTATTATAATTATATTCAATAGCTGGTATATTATACATATATCACCCCCTTTGTGTAAAGTGTTTTCCCGTTCCAGCTATAAGCTTTAAGCTATAAGCCTTAAGCTTTTCTGAAACCCGGAAAGCATACGCCCAATTTCGTCTGCCATTACTACCAATCGTTCATATTCAGCCTTATTTAAATATGTTAATTCGGTTGCCAAAAATAGATGATATTTCGTTTCCTCTAAAGAACTGTCGGCTATATTAAGAAAGTGCGCAAATTCTTTGTCACTACGCCTCTTGTATCCTTCTACAATGTTGGTGGCAACGGAAGAAACCGATCGTCTTATTTGCGTCACCAGCCCATATCTTTCAAGCACCGGAAAAGCCCTGGTGGTCTTATATACCTCCAGTACCAGCTTGTGAGCTTTTTGCCATACTTTTATATTCTGAAATTTATGCACCATTCGTCCTTTCTACTTACAACTTATAGCTTACAGCTTAAAGCTAGCGCCCGCACCCACTACATAAGACGTTTTTCCCCATCATTTTATTGCAACTATTTTGAAAAAAGTGTATACTCTGACTTATGCAAGCCGAAATAATCTCAATAGGCACCGAACTCCTCCTCGGACACATCGTCAACACCAACACCGCCTTCCTCTCGCAAAAACTTGCCGAAAACGGGATCGATGTTTACCACACATCTGTAGTCGGCGACAATCCTTCCAGGTTAATGCAATCATTGAAACTTGCCCTGGGCCGCGCCGATGTCATTATCACTACCGGCGGACTTGGCCCGACAGTTGATGACATCACCACTGAAACCATCGCCAATTTCCTAGGCAGGAAACTCATCCTCAATAGGGCCATACTCAACGGATTAAAAAGATATTTCATATCCAGAAAAGTCAGGTATCCGAAAGACAATATCAGGCAGGCCCTTATTCCCGAAGGCACTAAATGGATACCCAACAGGACCGGCACGGCGCCGGGACTGCTCACCGAATATAACGGAAAAGTGATAATCTGCCTGCCCGGCCCACCGAGAGAGCTTGGCCCGATGTTCGAAAACGACATAATGCCTTATTTGAAAAAAAGAGCGGGAACTTCTCAAAAAATTTTGTCACGAACGATAAAACTTATGGGGCTTCCGGAATCGCGCGTGAACGGCATCGCAAAGGACCTTCTTTTACTGAAACCGCCGGTCACTGTCGGCATATACGCAAAGCTCGGCGAGGTGGATCTGCGCATCATGGCAAAAATAGCCGATAAGAATGCCGCGGATCGCGAGATAAAGAGGGTCGAAAACAAGATAAAGGCAAGATTAAAGGATTACATCTTCGGGTATGATGACGATACTATGGAAGGATCTGTAGGCAAGGCCCTGGCCGCCCGGAAAAAGACCATCGCGATAGCCGAATCCTGCACGGGCGGGCTTGTATCAAGCCGGTTAACGGATGTAAGCGGAAGTTCAAAATATTTCATGATGGGCATCACAGCCTATTCCAATGACATTAAGGAAAGGATTCTCGGCGTATCCCGGAAATTGATACGCCAAAGAGGCGCTGTTTCTAAAGAAGTCGCTATTGAGATGGCCAGGGGGGCGCGGTTTCTCGCCTGCACCGATATAGGAATAGGCATAACCGGCATCGCCGGACCTGACGGCGGGACAAGGTCCAAGCCGGTGGGGCTTGTTTATATAGCGCTGGCTACCGCAAAGAAAAGCATAGTAAAGGAATGCCGCTTTAAAGGCTCGCGCGAAGAGATAAAATTTCAGGCGAGTCAGGCTGCGTTGGATTTGGCGAGGAAAAACATATAATTTAGCCGTAAGCTTTAAGCTATAAGCGATAAGTCAAAGAAGCTGTAAGCTTACAGCTTATAGCTTAAGGCTTAGAGCTACACATGCGAACATTTATCGCCATAGAACTCTCCGAACAATTCAAAGACGCCCTCGCTCAGGTACAGTCGCACTTAAAATACGCCAGTGCGGACGTGAAATGGGTCGAACCGGCAAATATCCATCTTACATTGAAATTCCTCGGCGAGATCGATGAAGCAAAATGCGAGAAGATAAAATCAGTTCTTGATGAGATCGCAAGATCGGCCAGATCTTTCGAGATATCCCTTAAAGACATAGGCGCATTCCCAAATATCGAATCCCCTCGCGTTATCTGGGTAGGCCTCGATAAAGGCGCGAAAGAATCGGCTGAACTTGCCGCCAAAATTGACGAGGCGCTTTCAAAAATCGGTTTTCAGAAGGAGACTCGCCCTTTCGCTGCTCATCTAACCATCGGCCGAGTCCGATCGTCTAAGAATAAACAGGCTCTCAAGAAAAAGCTTACAGCTTACAGCTTACAACTTACAGCTAACCAGCCTATTAACTCAATCATCCTCTTCCAAAGCACCCTCACCCCCCGCGGTTCGATTTATACAAAGCTAAACGAATCAAGCTTAAGTTAAGTAATAAAAAAGTAGGCCATTATGCCTTGACGCTACCCTCTTTATGATGTAAACTTAAATTAAATTAAGGCTTGGCAATACCCGCTTGAAGAATTTCAAGGCGGATTTTTTTTACAATGAATATAAAGGCGTTTAAAAAGTATAAATCATAAGGAGGAACAATGAAGACATGGGCAGAAGTAGCAGCGGTAGCGATAGCTTTTAGTTTATTGCTGGTTTGTCAGCCGGCTTTTCCAATGGCTGCGGAAAAGGTGCTTACGCAGGAAAGGGTTGAGCCGATACCCGGCAAATCTGCAATTGAGCTCCAGAAGAGCACACTTTTAAAAATGGAAGTTATTGACAGGAAGAATAATTATGTAGAAGTGGCTCCTCCAAAGAAGATTGTTAAATTGACTACCATAGAAAAGATTGCACAAGATTTAGATAATTATTTAATAGACATTAAAAACGGGCGTATTAATTATGAGTATATGCCGCCTCCGAAGAGAGTAGAAGATCCGTATGGAATGTTCAAAGACTATTACATTAATGGAGGATCGAAAAAAGAGATTAAATCAATTGCCGAAGAAAAGGAAGCGGCCGATGGAAATTCAGACGATAAAGAAATTCCCTATTACGATTGGAAAGATGAATCGATCAAAAAACCGACGCCAATAATATCTGTGCCGGAAAAATTCAAGGTGATCAACCGGGAGAAAGCGGAAAACGGCACTTCGAGCATCATACAGAAAGATGTCATCATAACGAAAGAGCCCGTGAAGGCAATATCTGTGCCGGAAAAATTCAAGGTGATCAACCGGGAGAAAGCGGAAAACGGCACTTCGTGCGTCATCCAGAAGGAAGTCATTATAACGAAATTGCCCGAAAAGAAAACAGATAGGCCGGACATCAGAAGGCTTAATCGCAGTATACCCATGTTTAATCAATTTAACATCGAGAATGGACCCGATGATAGATTGATACTGAAATAACAGAAAACTTAAACAACCACACAACCCCTGCCCCGCCATATCGGCGGGGCAGTTTTTTTATGTATAAAAAGCCCGGGGTGAGATTAAGGATAGCCTAACTCGGGGGGAAGGCCTCCCTCATCCCAGTTGCCCGGGCTTAAGTCGGTTATAGAAGCTTGGCGATTAGGCAATTTTGCGCTTTATAGGACTTTTGCACCTAGGCGATTGAGTAAACTCAATCGCAATCATGGCTAATATGTATCAAATCACAACCACGATCTTTTACACATCGAATAACCTAATCGCTAACTATGCATAAACTACCTATTATGCCGCTTCCAGCAGCCTATCTACATTCTTCTTGTAATCGTCCATCCTGTTAACATCTATCCGCTCGAGCGGTTTTAATTTCAATATCGCGTGAAGCGCGAATTTTACCGAATCGTTGTCCTTAAGGAACTCTTCCAGCGCGGCGCCGTCCAATCTGGTGTCGAATAGCATGGACAAGTATCTCTCTATCTTTACCCTGTCCTTTTCCTTGTCAGCCATGGCCGAGACAAGCCCTACCAGGCCTTCTACATATATGTATGCGAAATCCCTGTCGCTGGATTCCGCTCCGTTATTAATATCGAGGACAAGCAGCGTTGCCTTATTGCCTGTTCGGGCCGAAGTACTGTGCCAATGTTTAGCAAAATCTTCACGCGTAACAACGCAGGCAATGCTGCCGGGCTTTGTATCACGATTTGTTGACGCGCTCCGTATCTCTTCCGGCGTGGCGATTTGTATAAGGTTTTCATCGAGATTAGCCTTTATCGGCCCTATGTCCTCTTCCCTGAACAAATTTCCGGAGAGCATAACCTTGCGGCCTTCGCTGCGGAGTTTTGCGATAACAGCAGGTGCGGTGAGATTATGCAGAGCGACAAGCCCTTCTATTCCCGGCAATTTCACATCAATGTTCGAAGGCGCCGCCACCTGCCCGGCGGTCAAAGTCGCCGGGTAAGGCTCGGGGACCGGCTTGAGAGCGTTTAAAGCTGCTATATTGCTTAACGCTAACCCTATAGCATTGAGCGTAGCTGCATCTTTTTCCGTACCGCGCCACAATTTCAGGACATCCTCTTTGGTCCTATCCGACCTGCGGACGAATCGCCTAACTTTGCCGCTATCATCTATGGTCATCAGGTCGCCTCTGTCGCTGGTCACAAAATCAAATTTTTCACCTCCCGCAGGATAGCTCTTACGCTCTTCATTTCCGATCCCTGCAGACGCCTCCAGGTCCACGCATACCTTGCCTTTCATGTCCTGCTTCATCTCTAACCGGGTAATCTTTCTTAAGAGGTTCACTGTATTCTTTATCTTTGCGACGGCCGTTTCCAGTTTCGGTAAAGATGTAGCAGCATCTTTCGGATCTCTAGCGATTAACTGGGCCCTGCCGCTTATCACGGCAACGGCGCTTCGAATATCGTGTTCTCTCACGCTTCCGTCTGCGATCGTCCTGAACAATGTCTGGTTGAAGCCATAGCACTTTTCGTTTGCGCTTTCCTCTACCAGGGAACCTATGGACATGGCTAAATCATCGATCTCCCTGAATGCCGCGATATATTCCGCGCCTCCAAGAGATTTCGCCTTCTCCACCAGTTCTTTAATGTGGTCTAATTTCTTTTCCACTCCCGCACCTAATTCCGCTGCCAGCTTCATTAACTCGGCCTTACCTTCCGGCGACGGCTCTTTATCATCTGTCTCACCGCCATCTCCCGCCGGGAAGCTCTTGAGTGCGTCGGGCTGGTTTTGAGGCTGAGATCTGGATGCACGGGAAACCGGCCCATCTCTTGTCTTTTTTATCATTTCCCAGAGAGCATCCTTATATTCATTGTCTGTATCCCAGACGCCTACCTCCCCATGAGTTTCGAAAAATGATATCATCTTATGCCAATCCAGAATCGCGCGGAAGGATGGCCCTGACAGAGAGTTTAAGTGAAGCCCTTTTTCATCGATGTCGTTATTTGCGCCGAGAAAAGTCTGAAGCGCGGCGTAAGTTTCCCGCAAAGCACCCATCTTAGAACTTCTCTCCAGCTCTTTCCAATAAGCCCGCATATCTCCTATGCCTGAGGCCTTCAAATACAGGATTTGCGCCCTGTAAGCCTTAGCTTCAGCAAAGATCTTTGTATACATTAAATTGTTCAGGGCGTTCCGGTAAGCCACGCCGTAAGGCTCTGGCGAGTAACGGAATGCTGAGAATTCCCCGGAAGTCCGCGAAATCTTATCGATGTGATCATACGCTTTTATATACCAATCGCGAGCTTCGTCCAGGCGCTTGCATTCTGCCGGCAATAAATGGACCAATTCATGCAAGAGCCATGCTTTATACTCCAGATCGCTAAATTCTTTTATAGCTTCAAAATTTATCCATAGAATTCCTTTATCCACTTTAATTATAAACAGATCGCTACCGAAAGCATGGTTCACAATTCTTATCCTATCTTCGGTTTTCAAAGATGTGACGATATTTGCCATTTGATCTATCTCGATATCGCTAAACCCCGCCTTTTTCAGTAAATCTCTATCGCCGATAAGCTGCTCCATTAAATATATGCGGTGTTCTTTCTGTGCCATCTGGCTGTCCCCCGCCGGGAAGCTCTTAACCTCCTCGCTACCTGCCAGCCGCATCGAGGCAAGTTCGCCAAGCGTGATGGGCATCTCATTATCAAATCCCATTTTTTTCATCGCAATACGCATATCCGGATATAGGCGCAATACGCCGCCAAAACCCATATCCCTAAAAGCCCGCGCTACTATTATCAGATCGTTCCTGTAATCGACGAGATTCGTTTTCCGTTCTAATCCGTATTCATCCGGATAGTATTCGAAAGGAACGAAGAATATGCCCTCACCGGCAAGCATGCCGCGCATGGACCTCGGTTCGTTATACTTCGGCGCCTGTATGGCTTTGTGGCTGCCGCCGGCAACGAAGGTGCCAATGTTGACGCGGCCATCCTTGATACACGCGATAAAACGCCCCGGCTCATCCTGTGAATATTTTTCGCGCATCCGCCTTCCGGCCTCTGCGGTATCAAGCTCATTACCATCAAGAATAACAGACGCGGCCGCGAGCTTTCCCGTATTATCACCCTGATTCTGGATTAGCGGAAAAGACTTCACCGATGTTGACGCTTCCGTATTTGGCCCTGCCCGGGAAACAGCGCCTGTCTCCTTGCAAAGCAGTTCAGCATCCTGAACTACCGATTCGTAAGCCTTGAGCGCATTGTCGCGGAAGGCAGCTACAGCTTCCGGCGGCACCCCTGCAATACCGGCAAGAAGGTACTTCTTGATATCTTCCCGGACACGCCTGTCAATCTCATCCGCCTTATCCAGGCAAATCCCGTATTTTTTCGCCAGGGCGATAGCACGGCTTGCGTGGAGCGCCGTCTCTATTATGCGGGATTCGATTCTATTCAGTTGCCCGCTGCCAGCCAGCCGGTCGATGGTATCCAGTTCGTCAAGCCTGTACTGCATTTCGAAGTTAAGCGCAAGTTTGACTGCCTCCGGCTTGTGCCCCATCATATTGAACACAATATTGTCAACCATTGTA
>JAKLDX010000129.1 GCA_022703295.1 Candidatus Omnitrophota bacterium | reverse complement strand
AGACACCGTCTATCCTCCCGGATACGGCATTCTCCAATGATATCTTCTCCTTTATCAGCATTGTTTTATCACAATAACTTTCATAACTTCCGTGCAGCCCTATCTCCCATCCTTCTCTTTTTATAGCGGCTATGGCATCCATGATCCTCGCGCTGGCTAATGAATACAGAGGGTCATATTTAATATTCCTGCTCCCTTCCAGCGCTGCTATATTAAATGCCGACCGGAAACCGAATTTTTTTTCTGCATCCATGAACTTATCGAAGTTAAAATACGTATCCGGTAAATTTGCAACCTTTTGCGCCACGCCGTTAGCCGCCAGCCTCACCGCCTGCCTCAATCCTCGCCCCAATTTTATGAGAGACAGCGCCGACCCTATATCCCCTTTGAACGGCCTGTCGACATCATGTATGAGGGCCACGGAAAAAGCCTTTCCGGAAGGCCATGGTTCTTTAAAAGTAAACTTTCCGGGAAAAGTTCTTTTCAGAAGGTCTTTCAGCAATAACGCATAACTGTTTATGACAGGGAATTCCAGTATACCCAGTTTGTTAAGCGACGTATATTTCCCGGAGAAGCATCCCCATTCATCGCGCCTCTTATCTATCGCCTCTTCTTTCCTCATGAGCAGATATATGGACGAAGATATGAGGTCGAAATCCAGACATACATTCTCCCCATCTTCTCTATAGAGTTTATCCATGCTTTTTGAATCGGAAAACAAAACCGGTATACCCTCAATCCATTTAACGGCCGGGTTTTCCAACTGAGAACTTTCAAGCTTCATGGCCGGTATGTTTATGACCCTGCCGGAAAGATTTTTACCGTAACTTATATGGATATCGGCCCCGTTTTCCTTTATTATTTCGAAATCGATCCCGATGAAGAGCCCAAGCGTCTTAAAAACATAGGCGGCTTCCTCTTTATCATCAATCCGGAGATCTATCCTTACATTTATTTTTTCCATGTCAGAAACTTTTTTGTATATCCTTTTCTGTAACGGACGAAGCTATATGGTCCGCCAATATCCTGTATCCTTCATCTCCGGCAAGATGGACATCATCGCTGAAGATAGTATTTTTACTTCCATTAAATATAAACCGGCTGTCGACATATATCATTCCGCTATCCTTGGCCAGGCGCACCATCCCGTCATGTAATATTCCGTATAATTTCTTAAGAACAGGCTCACGATATTTATAATGTGTGAAACCCGCTTCATCGGATGATAGAGGTTCCTTAAAGGCAACGAAAGGCTGCAGAACGGCGATATGTATTGCCGATATTCCCTTCGCCAGGCCCGTTATGCTCGCCTGGGACGCGATATAGAAAGGCACCGCATCTTTATAGTTTTCTGCCGATCCGATCTCCGTCCGCGCCTTAAACCTCGTTATCATATTGGCAAACTGAGAGGATCGCAGCAGGTGCGCGACGGGCGATAAAAATGGCTGGGTAAGGGCCAATTCATAATCGTCGTTCAGATAAAAAGTACCGGCCTTTTTCGTCCTTAAGCGGTGGTCTAGATCATTATTGCCGTCTAGGGTTATTATCATATTGGGTTTCAGATCCACACCCCATAAAGCGAGAAGGATCAACTCCTGGCGTGCGTTATATCCGCCCTGGCTGCAGTTTATCACTTCGAACTGATAACGCGGAAATTTCTTATGAAACGCGTTCTGAAGGATCTCGTTTTTAAATCCTTCCGCCGTTGATGATCCCAGAAGGAGGATCCTGTATGTGCCGGCTTTCTTAGGATACAGGGATGGGCTAAGTTTGGAATCATAGTCAGGCCCGAACATGACAAACGGCTTATATAAAAGGTACTGCTGCCTTTCTGCCATGCCTATAGTAGAACTACCCCGCGTGAAATAAAGAAATAGACGCGTCCCGCCCTCTATCATCAGGATTACCAGGATCAGGGTAAATGCCCTGAGCAGGAAGCGCCGTATATTTATCCTGATCGAGTAGTTTGGCATACCTTATCTCGCTTTCTATTTGTTAAAACTGGAAATATATAAATGGCTGAGCGCTCGTGACGCCGTAGATCACCATCAGATTGATACATACATAATAAAAGGCGTATTTTGCGATAGGCCAGCTCTCATGCACTGCCAGCAGATTGTTTTTCCAGAATTGGACCATCTGCACCACCACCAATAACCATACAAAGAACAGGAAGTTGATCGCCATCGCACTTACCTCATTAACCGGAATATATTGAAGACCGGAAAATAGTGACTGGAACATCTGCCATGCCTGGGTAAGCGACTGTGCCCTGAATAACAGCCAGCCTATGCACACCAGGTTAAAAAAGAAAAATACGCGCACGGCGAACCAGATATTCTGTATGACCGGATTCCGCGGTGTCGGTATCTTTTTAAGGAAAGGCTCGCATAACCTGTGCACTACCAGCAATAAACCCTGATATATACCCCAGGCCACGAATGTCCATGCCGCGCCATGCCAAAGGCCACCTATTACCATAGTCAAGGCCAGATTCCTGTATGTCATGATGGTGCCGCTTTTATTACCCCCCAAAGGTATATATAGATAATTCCTGAGCCATCGCGAAAGGCTTATGTGCCATCTTTGCCAGAACTCCTTCGGATTCGTCGCAAAATACGGCAGATTAAAATTCACCATGATATCAAAACCCATGCATTTGCCCAATCCCCTGGCGATGTTCGAATATCCCGCAAAATCGCAGTATATCTGGAATGCAAAGGCATAGACGGCGATCAAGACCCTTATGCCGTCATAAGGAGGCGCGGAACTGAATACAGGGTCAGCTATCCGTGCCAAATTATCGGCAACGAATATCTTCTGGAACAATCCCCACAATATAAGATGACATCCTTCGTAGAACTGGCCCATCGATAATTTTCTCGGGTTTTCAATCTGAGGAAGAAAATCCTTGGCCCTCATTATCGGCCCGGCTATGAGATGCGGGAAATAGGTGACGAAAAGGACGTAATCCCAGTAATTCTTTGCCGGCTTCAATTCATTTCTATATATATCCATTATGTAGCTCATCGCCTCGAACGTATAAAATGAAACTCCTATGGGAAGAATGACGTTCAATATGCCGATATTTACATTAAACCCGAGATTGCCCAACAATAGCTTCAGGTTGGCGCTGAAGAAATTGAAATATTTAAAGAAACCCAGTATGAACAGGTTGACAAAAAGGCTCAGGAACAAGAACCGCTTTCTTACCTTCTTGTCATTCGATGCATATATGAATTTGCTGCAAAGATAATCCGTCGTGATAGATACGAACATGAGCCCCAGAAACCTCCAGTCCCAGGCCCCGTAAAAAATACAGCTTGCCACGACGAGCATCTTGTTCTGCCCTCTGTGCTCAATAACAAGATACAGGGAATAGACGATTATGAAGAACCACAGGAATGTCAATGAATTGAAAAGCATATCTCAAATAGCTCCCATTTTGTCATGCCTGAAGGCCCCTTCTGTAATCAAGGCCCAGACGGTTATAGATAAGATATACGCGGGACGATAAAAAGATACGATATTTCATGAATCTCTTCAGGAGCCTTTTCTTATACACGTCCGACCACGAGCCGGCAACGCTGCGAAGGGTCTTGTCGCCGGATATTCCGGCAAGCACTTCTATAAGGCATAGGTTGATCTTATGGTACATGGGCGAGCTCAGATACAGCTTTCCGAACCAGCTCCACAATCCGTGATAATCCCAATATCCCATATTAACGATGATGCCGTTCAACGCATCATCGAAACGTTTTTTGATACGCGCGTCCCCGGTGACATGATACAGGTCATAAAGGGCCAATATAGAGAAGAGCGGGCCGTCGAGTATCATGGATGATTTTTTGCCCGGGAACATCTCGTAGAACACAGATCCGTCTTTCAAACGGGTCTTGAATC
>JAKLDX010000128.1 GCA_022703295.1 Candidatus Omnitrophota bacterium | reverse complement strand
CGCTTTAAGTCCCTATTCTTACGCTCGAGACGGCCGCTTCCAGAGTTGCTATTGCCGAAAATATGGCAAGCGCGCTCGTCTTCGGATTGGTCTTCGACGGCACATTCTCTGTTATTGTAGACATCCTCCCGAACTCTCCCGTCACTTCGACTTCATGAATATTTTTTGTGTAATCGGGGGAAGTCACCAGCCTGACCGTGGTTTTCCTGGCGCCTATTCCGGCAAGGCTTAAGACCGCCGACACATTTACGTTCTGCGGAAAACCCTTAACAGCGTCTTGCGCGCTCCCCTCAAATACCACCGTTTCTTTCTTTATATTCTCAACGTCTATTTTTTGTTCTTTAAGGTAAGGCGCACCCACCAGCCCTTTCGGTGGTTTTCTAGTTGTCAGCGTAACCGAATCTATTTTTCCTGCCATGGCCGATTTTAAACCGTCGATACCGCACAACGCCCCGCTGGGTATATACACCTTAATCCCTTTTTTCTTAGCCTCTTCCAGCAGCCCTTCGCCGCCTATTAATCCTCCGACGCTCATTATGAGGCAATCTCTTTTCAGGCCGATGCATTTCTTCAGGACTTCGGAAGAGATAGAAGCGCTCGCCGCTTCTACTATAAACTGGGCCTCTTTGATTATTTCGTCCAGCCCGAGCATCCCGATCCCAAGACCGGTTTTATCGATAAGCGCCTGAGCGCTCTTAGCGTTCGCGTCACAAACCGCCGATAAGATCACTTTGTCTTTCAACCTGCCGCGGCAGGCAAGGGCGATCTCGGTCCCTATAGTACCGCAGCCGATAATGCCTATCTTCAGTTTTTCTATATTCATTTTAACTTATAGCTTACGGCTTAAAGCTAATCCTCCATTTCGCTCAATACCCCGCGATCGCCGCTCCTTTTTTCTCTCCGGTAACGGCAAGCATCCTGTCGAGCGCTGCCTTTGCCTTTTCCCGCACATCGTCCGAAACCTTTACTTCGTAAACGAGGTTCTCCAGGCTATGCGCCACCCAACCAAGCGTTATCAATTTCATGTTCGCGCACACAAGGTTCTGCGTCGGAAGATAAAATTTCTTATCCGGATTATCTTTCTGAAGCTTATAAAGCATTCCGGACTCCGTAGATATTATGAATTCTTTCGATCTGGATTGTTTGACATATGTGAACATGCCGCCGGTGGAACATATATGGTCGGATAGCGCCAGGACCGACGGATGACATTCCGGATGGGCTATGACCTCGGCGTCTTTGTGAAGCTCTTTGGCCTTCAGTACATCTTCCTCCTGCACCCTTATGTGGGTCGGACAAAATCCGTCCCAAAGTATGATCTTCTTTTCCGGCACCTGGCTCTGGACATACCTGCCGAGATTCTTATCCGGCACAAAGATAACTTCTTTCTCCTTAAGGGACTTAACGACTTCCACTGCATTACTGGAAGTACATGCTATATCGCTTTCGGCCTTAACTGCGGCGCTTGAATTTACATAGCAAACGACTGCCGCGGCCGGATGTTCCTTTTTCTTAGCGCGCAGTTTTTCGGGCGTTATCATGTCCGCAAGCGGGCATCCCGCCTCCATCACCGGCAGAAGCACCGTCTTGTCCGGGTTCAGTATAGAGGCCGATTCGGCCATGAACTTGACCCCGCAGAACACTATGACATCCGCGTCTGTCCTGACGGCTGCCTGCGACAGCGCTAGGCTGTCGCCGCTTATGTCCGCTATCTCCTGTATCTCGTCGCGCTGGTAATTGTGCGCTATTATTACCGCGTTGCGTTTGGATTTCAGCTTCTCTATTTTTTTCTTTAGAGTTTCGTTATATTTAAGATCGCTTTTTTCCAGCTTGTTTATGTCCATCATCGATCGATACCTTACTGCGCGCCTTTCTTCGCAAATTTGCTCTTATCGTCTTTTGAATCAACTTTAATTATCACGTTGTCGATAAGCCTCGTCTTGCCGATGAAAACCGCAAGGGCCACCAGTATCTCCCCCGTGATTTTATCCATCGGCTTCAGGCCGGTTGTGTCCACTATAGATACATAATCTATCCTGGCGCTCGGCTTCTTCTGAATAATTTCTTCCATCGCCTTAATCAATTTTCCCGGATCCCTCTCTCCCTGCTTCACCAAAGCCTCCGCCCTGGCTAGCGCCTGGGACAGGCTCATGGCATCCTGCCTTTCACCGTTAGAGAGATAGACGTTCCTCGAGCTCATCGCCAGCCCGTCCTGCTCTCTTACTGTCGGGAGGGCCTTGACCTCTATTCCCATGTTGAGGTCCTCCGCCATCTTCTTTATAACTATAGCCTGTTGCGCATCCTTCTGTCCGAAGTAAGCGACATCCGGCTTCACTATCCCGAATAATTTCGCGACTACGGTCGTCACGCCCCTGAAATGCCCCGGCCGTGATACGCCGCACAAGGTATCGGTAAGAGCTTCGACATTTACGTAAGTGGAATACCCCTTCGGGTACATATCCTTCACGGAAGGGTAAAATAAAATATCCGCGCCCGCGCTCCTGGCCAATTCTTCATCGCGTTTGAAATCCCTCGGATATTTATCGAAATCTTCCCCGGGGCCGAACTGTGCCGGGTTCACGAATATGCTGATCACCGCGACATCCGTATGCTTTTTTGCGGTCCTGACGAGCGAAAGGTGCCCCTCGTGGAGATAGCCCATCGTCGGGACAAGGCCGACCGACTTGCCTTCCTTCTTGAGCATCTTTACAAGGGTTGACATCCTGCTTATGCTATCGACTACTTTCATCATCTACGCTTTTCCTAACTGCCGTAAACCTTTAAGGACGAATTCTCTCTCGGATATGCGCGGGTGCGGAACAATAAGGCCGTCTTCCGCAATGCGTTCTTCGCCGTAATAAAGAATATCCAGGTCTATTGTCCTGGGCCCGTTTTTTACCGTCCTTATCCGGCCCAATTTCTTCTCTATCGCATTCAGACGTTCCAGAAGCTCCTTCGGAGCCAGCTCTGTCTCTATTTCCAGAACACCGTTAAGAAATTTGCCCTGCTTTATCCTGCCGACAGGCTCGGTTTCATATATAGAGGAACTTCTTCTGAATTCCACACCCTTCGTTTTTTTTAATTCCCTGATAGCGCTTTCTATATATTCCCGCCTGTCGCCGATGTTGGAACCGATACCTATGTAACAGGTGACCATACTATTATTTCAAATTCTTTTTAATACGTTCGAGGGCTTCCTTGATCCGCTTCTTATCTACGGTAAGCGCGAACCTTATATAACCTTCGCCGTGTTCACCGAAACCGTTGCCCGGTGTCGCGACAATATTGCATTTTTCGAGAAGTTCCTTGGAGAATGTCGCCGACGTATACCTTGGCGGGACCTTTGCCCAAACATAGAACGTAGCCTTGGGCTTTTCAAGGCTCCACCCGAGCCCCTTCAGTCCGTCGACCAATATGTCACGTCTTTCCTCATATATCTTTATCACCGATTTCATATGCCGGTCGTAATTCTCGAACGCCGCTATGCCTGCTCTCTGAATAGCAAAGAACACGCCGGAGTCTACATTTGATTTTACCTTCGCAAGCGCCTCTATAAGATCCGGATTGCCGCAGGCAAACCCTATTCTCCAGCCGGTCATGTTGAATGTCTTCGAAAGGGAATGGAATTCTATCGCTATGTCCTTAGCGCCTTCGATCTCAAATACGCTCGGCGCTTTATAATCGTCATACCCCATCTCCGCGTATGCGGCATCCTGGCAAAGTATTATGTTGTGTTTTTTCGCGAATTCGACGACGCTCTGCAGGAAGTTCTTATCGCAAACCGCTCCCGTCGGATTATTCGGATAATTTATGAACATCATGCGGACCTTGTGAAGAGTTGCGTGATTTATGGCTCTCAGGTCAGGTAAAAAGTGGTGGTTTTCGGTAAGCGGCATCCGGATCACTTCCCCGCC
>JAKLDX010000127.1 GCA_022703295.1 Candidatus Omnitrophota bacterium | reverse complement strand
TGAAATTCATACAGTATCGGCCCCACCTTATGAATGTTGGCGAAAATATTGAGTTTTGCCAGCGTTATCTTTCCTATGTCATCGTTGACCAGCCGGTACGCCGACTTGGCCCAGATCCACGGCAGAGATACAGCCAGGTTAATAATGAAATAGGTGATGACGCAGATGAGGTCCTTTATGCGTATTTTCTTGCGCTCAATCACAAAAAACAAAAATATCAGCACAAGGTTTATGGCGCAGTACATCATGCCTTCGTTCTTGGTCCAGATAGAGAAGGCTGCCATAACCGCCGAGATAATCAGAAAATGGAAGCTTTTTTTGTCGGAGAACCATCTGAATAGAAATAACAAGCTCGCAAATACGTAATACGCGAAAGGCAGGTCCAGATAGGCGTTCGTAGCATAGGCATTAAATTGCGGAACCGTCGCCAGCAAAAATGTGAATAAAAGCGCATGGGTACGGCTAGCGAAACGCCTTATCCCGAAATAGAGCAGAATGAGAATGGATACGAAAAACAGCGGGAAGATGACCTTGACAAGCTGATCGTTGAAGCTTCCCATCATAAGACATATAAAGGTCTCTGCCAACGGAATATTAAGCGGATAATCGGGGTGCGGGAAAAGAGGCGCGAGATTCTGGAAAAAATTCCCGGGAATAGCGCCCGCAAAATAAAATATCTTGGCCTTTATGCCATAAATGGCTATTGCATCATACGACTCCATCGGCTTTATCAATGCCCTGAAAAATACGTATAGGGCTTCGAATATTATACCGAAAATCAAAAATATGTTTAGCGGGCTGCGGGGAAAATTAAATGAAGAAGATCCGGATCTTTTGGTTGCAGGGACCCTTGTGTCTAAATATATCAGGAGATTTATCAACATCAATTCCAGCCATGGAGCCAATATCCATACCAGATTAAATCTCCACCCGAAGAAATGGAATATGAACATCTCAAGGCTCAGGGCACCGACGCCTATACCGTACGAAAGGCATAGCTTTTCGGGAATGTTCAGTCCCGGCCTCCGGAAGGATATGAAATATAAAATATTAAACCCTAAGAAGGTTATGATAGCCAATGATAAGAACAACATCGCAACTTGCATTTTTACTTAAAACCCCTTCCTCGCTGCCGGCCTCGCCGACAGGATATATCTTTTGTCATCAAGCTTCGCGAAAACTTCGGATCCGCTGCCCGGATCCGGGCAGTCGAACATAAGAATAAAATCCGGATCACCCGACTGAAGGTGCGGATATAGATGATAAACCGTCCTTCTTGCGTCCAGGGAAAGATGTTCAAGGCCTCTTATTTCATATGTAGCGCCTGCGGGAAGGCTTTTGTTGCAGAATGTCAGAAATTCATAAAGCCTGTCGCCGGTCACATAGGCCCTCTTGCCTTCGAGGGAACGCGATATCAGCGCCTTGTAATCGTAAATATGCTTGTCCTTGAATAGCCCTCTGGCTACAAAATACACCCAGAGTACCGCCCATATCAAAAATATTATCGTGAGTATCCTGTTTTTCATTATCCCATCACAATCCAGTGGAAAAACCTTTTTATCAGAAACAATAAATGCCTGAATGACTGAATCGATCTGATCTGGTACGATATTATCCTGGGCCGCAGATAAAAAGCAGAGAACGCCGCCCTGTGGAATTTTTTGAGCGCTTTTTTATCCATGCCTTTCGGCGTATATGCGGCATTCATAAAATAGAAGCGGTCCCAATTCACACCGTCAAGTTCGCCTGCGGCCTCCAGATCCTTGTAGCTTTCCGAGCCGGGGAAAGGCAGGTAGGTAAAAAAGTTCGCCCTCACAAGGTCCAGTGACCTCGCGAACGATATCGTCCTTTTTATCGATGAGGCGGTTTCGCCGGGAAAGCCCAGTATGAAAAACCCCGCTATGTCGATGCCGCAATTTCTTATCATCTGTATATGTTTCCTTATTTTGGAAACCGTGGTTCCTTTTTTCATAAGGCGCAGCACTCTGTCCGAGCCGGACTCGATGCCGAGGGATATCAGGTACAGCCCCGTATCTTTCATCAGCCCCAGAAGCTCTTCATCCAGGGTATCCATCCTGACGCCGTTGGGGACTGCCCAGCTCATGTCCAGATCAAGGGCTTTCAGCCGTTTCAAAAATTCTTTGGCATAATTTTTATCCATCGTAAAGTTGTCGTCTATTACGTGAAATTCCCTGATACCGAAATCTTTCTTTAAATGGACTATTTCTTTCAGGACGTGATCTATGCTCCTTTTTCTCACCTTCCTGCCGGAGACGATATTGCCCGCGCAAAATGTGCATGGGTACGGGCATCCCCTTGTTATCATTATTGGGGCGATGGGAAATTTCTTAAAAAAAGCCCCGTGCTGCGATTCCGGATATTTCTCAGGATGGATAAGGTCCCATGCCGGCATGCCAAGTTTATCAAGGTCATCTTCGCGCGCAGGCGGGTTTATGATAATACCGCCCTTTTCTCTCCAGGCAAGCCCCGGAACGTTATGGAAATCCTTTTCGCCCTTTTTTAAGGATCTGACCAGCCCGGCAAATCCATGCTCTGATTCTCCGGTAAAAAGAAAATCCAGCTTTCCGGCAAATGCCTCGAGCGTTTCTCTCGGCATGGCAGAAGGATGAGGCCCGCCAATCACGGTCAATATACCCTTGTCCACACCCTTGGCCGCCTCAAGAGCGTCATTTATGAACTTAAGGTCAAATGTATAACATTGCAGGCCCAGGATATCCGGCTTGTTCTTTATGAGGTAGCCCCTGAGCTTGTCGACCTTGAAGCCTTCCTTGATACAGTCCAGGATGCTGACATCGCATTGATCGCGCACGGACGTTGCCAGATATCCCAGCCCCAGCGAAGGCTGTATGTGATCGCTTAAGTTATAAGGTTTTGTCAGTAAAACTTTCATCAGTCTATAAACCTGTATTTTAACAACGTTAGGATGGCTCCGAAGCCGTGCCTCCAGGATATCTTTTTACCTTCGGCATAACTCCTGCCGTAATAAGATATCGGCAACTCATACACTCTCAAACTCTTATTTTTCAGGACTTTCGCCGTCAGTTCCGGCTCTACGGAAAAATCGTTCGACCTTATCTTTATGGCCTTGGCCACGTCCCTTCTGAACATCTTGTAGCAGGTCTCCATATCGGATAGCGTCGAATTGAAAAGGAAATTCGTCAGGAAAGTCAAAAAGCCGTTCCCTATTTTATGCCAGAACATATAGACCCTCTGTGGCTTTCCTCCGGACAGCCTTGACCCGTATACGACATCGGCAACACCGTCCCTGATCGGTTTTATCATCTCTTTAAATTCGTTAGGGTCGTACTCAAGGTCAGCGTCCTGTATGGCGACTATCTCGCCCGAAACTTTTTCAAACCCGGTGCGGATGGCGCCCCCCTTACCTATATTTTTTTCATGGTAAAATATCCTGACACGGCCGTCGAATTTCGAGTTTTCCAGGATCTGTTTTGTACCGTCGGTGGAGCCGTCGTCTACGATTATCAGCTCTTTCACGATATCGAGTTTCAGGACCTTGTCTATTATCTTAAGGATCGTATCTTTCTCGTTATAAACCGGCATTACCAGTGAGAGCATCTTATCGTCCATATAATTCCTCCGTTCAGGATTGGTGCGATCTGACTTCTAAATATTCCAGGACCCTGTCCTTGTCCGGATTTACGATAACATCCGAACCATGCAGGAACTTCAGCGACCCCAGCAGGGCGCCCAGCCGGGCGTTTTCGGTCAAAAGCAGCTCCAATTTCTTTT
Organism: Candidatus Omnitrophota bacterium; assembly: GCA_022703295.1. GTDB lineage: Bacteria > Omnitrophota > Gorgyraeia > 2-01-FULL-45-10 > 2-01-FULL-45-10 > JAKLDX01. Next base: position 144 of record JAKLDX010000127.1, on the reverse strand, counting down.
TTTTTCTGCGTTTGAATACTTTGTAAATAACTTCGGGCACAAAGAATAAACCGCCCATATCGGCCCTGCGTATTTCCGAGTGGTCCACATCCAAAGGCCAGGATAATCCCTTTTTCATGAATAACGTTATTTGATGGCCGTTAC
>JAKLDX010000126.1 GCA_022703295.1 Candidatus Omnitrophota bacterium | reverse complement strand
ATTCGATATAATCACGATAGGCAATGTATTGCATATGTATTCCGCAGAGGAGGAGAAAAAGATAATAACTCAGGCGCGCGAACTCCTGTCGCCAGGGGGCTACCTGGTACTTCTTTATAGAAGCCATGACTATTCCTACAACCCGACGCCTTACTATAACCGGGAAGAATTATGGGCCGCGACCCGTGAACACTATTTATCCTTACTGAAAGAGACAGGTTTTTCCGAAACGGGTTATTCGATACCAAGTACTGAGACAGACGACGACTGGGGCCTGGAGCTCAGCGAATTGGAAGTGGATGTAAGCGAGAATACGGTCATATGGGGGAAGGCGGAGGAGGTTAAATCTTTTCCAGCCGGCCGGGAGGATATTACGGATAAGGTATTGCCGTTCATGACCGCAAGAATGGGAGAGGGCTCGACGGGGTTATCCCGCGTTAAAGAGCTTTTAGACAAATATAAGGTCAGAGCATTCAAGGGAAAAGTGGGAGAAGAAGAGTTGCGGCAGGGGATATCCGATGCCCATGAAATCGTTCAGAGAGGAGTAGTGACGTCTTTAAATATAGATAGCGATGACGGCATAACAGCTAAAGCCATCGAAGACGCCGAAATATTTCTTGAGGAGGGGATAGAATCGGACCCATTGGTTTTTCTGTCGTTGATACATGAGTTAACAGAGATATCCATAACGGACGATATAGTTTCAGCCAGTCATATTGAGCTTACGAGTGTTCAGGAATTGGCAAACTTGGAATACACCGAGTGGCGTACGATGATGGCCGTGAACCAGAGGTCGACGTTGTATGGCCTTAATGATTACGAAAAATTCATAAATATATTCAATACTTTCCGGGTGGGGGTGCGGATAATGGCTCGCAGGAGTGATGAAAGGGCCTTGGCTATACTCGAGCGCTCGCGGCTTAGAACCTTGGCAGGCAAATACAACTTTGACATGTTGGCCCTCGGAACTTTCTTTGCCCGGCATAAAGTAGGACAGCGCGTATTGCAATTAATGAATAAATATGAAAGAGCCTATCAGCATGATATCGATAGGTTCTCTGCAAATGAGAGGCGTTTTATTATAGATGCGCTTGGGTACTTTGAGGTATACAAAAGGACATTGGAAAACGACTTAAGGGCCCGGAGGCCTTTTGGCGGATTCTTGCTGATACCGTTCATTTTCGCCGCAAAAATGCTGTTCGATGCCTCTTCCGCCAGTGCCGCCGATGCGGGGAGCGTCATAAGTGAAACGGCGCTAGGCGTTATCACCTCGCCGTTCACACAGATAGCGACGATCTTCGCAATAGTTGTAGCTATATTGCTCATAGTCCCGTTCTCGCGTTCCGTCATAACAAACCCGGGCTCGGGCTTTGACAGATTAAGTCAGTGGTGGAGCTCGAAATTCGATGAGCCGGACAAGGTTGATAATCCATATGCGAGCTTTACGTATGATGTTTCAACCAAGCCTAATCCGCTACCTGCAAGTGCGCTTGTTAAAAGAGCTATTGATAATATCGGCATGCTCCAGCGAATAAATAGCAGGGGATCACATGCCGCCGGGCTGAATATTTCACAGTTTTGGATCGTGGCAAAAAGCGCATTGGAAATTGTACAAAGTCATAGAAAATTCGAAGCGGGAAATCTCCAGTCTTTGCAGGAAATGATACCTTTCTTAGACGACGATGTGCATTATCTGCAAAGAGATATTGAATTATCCGGCCGCGCCGTTAAGGGCTTAACCCCGGGGAAAGAGGATCTTCTGAGATCGAAAAAGCGGGCTTTGGGCTTGATGGCCGCCGCATTTGAGGATATAAGGAATCTGCTGATCGCAAAGGAGCGGATGATACGTAAACATAATGTAAGGCAGGGGGCTGCGGTGCAGATGAGCAAAGGCGTGCTTTGGCCGGTTGCCTGGATAGTTTTCAGGATAATGGGATTCTTGAATATCGATCTTACGCCTTCGAGGCGCAACTTTATTGAAAATATCGTAGTCCCCGTAATAGAGGAGGCCGTGATATATCTTTTAGGCGCTCACTACGGCACCATCTTTAACTATATGGTGATAAGGGGTATATTCGTGAGCCTGCATCTTTTGCAGGATATATTTACTTCGGAAGGCAAGTATACTATGGAAAAATTTGCCATGAGCACCGCGGTGCCGGCGATAATGTCCGCAGCATCGATATTGCCTATTTGCGTATTAGGCGCGTCACCGCTGGGATTTACGCTAAGTTTTGTTATAGGATTGGGCTTTCACATGTTGGCAAACACCGTTGTTAATATGGCAAAGAACGAAATGGAAGCCAGGAAGAATTCCGAAAAAGTGGTAGCTGCCAATATCGATAAGATGAAAAAGCTGCGTGACAGAATTAAGCCGCTTGTTGATGAGGCTGTGTTCGATTTCACGGATTACGCGCAGGACATAGGTAACGGAACAGCCGGTGTGGAGCACCCCAGAAAGATATACGGAACGCTGATGGCAGCCAACATGCTGCAGTGCGAAGCCGCTAATATCCGAATGGATACACGGCATAGGCTGAAAGTTTTCGCGTTGGATAATGGAGGCGAACTCTGGCGCGAAGTGGAAGAACTGGATTCGGAGATTGTTGATAGCTGGCTGGAATTGCACGAGATACATTTAAGGACGCTGGAGTTAAGAGAAGATATGACGGCCCTGCCCGGAAACTCGCCCCGGGATCTCATATTATTCGATTGGGAGGCATTTGACGACAGGGAGCCCGATCCGGATAAAAGAATACGCCAGGCACTGCTCGTTACATTAAGGGCGCATGGTAAAGTGCATTTTGAACTGGAAGACGGATGTCTTGCGGCATCCCTGGAAAGAGGCGCGGATGTGCGCTATGGCAGGCAGGAAATGGTTAGAATAGGCGGCGTAGAGCCGGGGGCTATGGCCCTGAGAGATGCCGTTAATGAGTATAACCGGCTATCGCTGAAAATATTACAGAAGAATCTACGAAAGAAGAAAGCCGGCCTTGAAAGGGAGTACCCTACCTCTGCTGCGACGATGAAAGAGATAGAGTCGCTGAGAAGACGGATCAACATGGTAGATTTCAAACTTGGCATCGAAGGAAATACCGCGAAAATACCCGGAGAAGGCGTGCAGACAGTTTCGGCGGCCAATAAAGGCCAATTAGCCGGGGCAGTAATAGGAAGATTTGATCCTATAGTGGAGCGCATATGGACCAGAGTTAATAAGGACCGTGCGCCTCCGGCGCCAAAAATAGAAATAATGGTTCACAGAATACCCGGCGGCGGAAAATTCTTCGTATCCGACCAGACCGGCAAGCCCGGCGTCGAAGCATTTGTAGAACCTGCGTATGACAGACGTGAAGGGATATTGAGGATACACGTCACGGAAGATCATTGGAACAAAGAGCTGAAAACAGATAAAAACGGGATACTTACCCAGATCATCGCGCATGAAATAGCGGAAAAGGTATTTAATAAACCCCACTCAAGCGCATGCCGTTTTGAAAAGAACTTTTCATCAGAAGGTATCCGGTATTCTTTTAATATAAGCGACCGCATAATGTTCTGCATAGACGAAGCCGCAGGAAGAGGCGATGAAGGCTACCTGGACAGTTTTGCGGTAGATCACCCGGGGGATCCGGCAGGAAAATTTTACACATACATTCAAGGCAAGAAATACGCGCTAAAATTAAAGCGTTCCAGACAAAATTTTATCGAAACTGTCAGAAGAATTGCCGATACGGTAAGCGGGAGCAATATTGCGTTGATTACAAGCTCAGGCGTTGCTTCCGCGGAACTAGTGTCGCTGGTACGGCCTGTTTCGGTGGATGACAGGCCGGGCGTTATGGCCGTGATCGGCGGTACAAAACCTGCCGCGAGCGTTTCGTCGCGCGACCCCATATCATTTAATGAGAACGTCCTGAAAAA
>JAKLDX010000125.1 GCA_022703295.1 Candidatus Omnitrophota bacterium | reverse complement strand
TAAGGGCCAAGCGCGCCATAAAGAAGGCATTTAAGATGCAGATAGATAATAAGGGTTTTTCGATCGTCGAGATACTTTCAATGTGCCCGACATACTGGGGCATGACACCTATACAGGCCGCCGACAGGATAAAAAACGAGGTGTCCACTTTTTATCCGATAGGTGTTCTGAAGAGCTGCTAGGTTGATAACTTAAAAGACAGGTGCGATTAAGTGATTCGGCAGTTAGATGGACTATAGCGATTTGGCGATTGAGTGCACCCAATCGCAGCCGAAGCTGACATGAGTTGAATCGCAAACACAAGCTTTACAAATCGAATTATCTAATTACTAAGAATAGGCACAACAGGCGACATATGGCTGAAAAAAGAAGAAAAAGAAAAGACTCGGAAGATATACTCTGCGCCGGTTTCGGCGGCCAGGGGATAATGTTCATGGGAAAGCTTCTGGCCCAGGCCGGACTTGTGTCAGGCAAGGCTGTGACGTGGATGCCTTCGTACGGAGCGGAAGTCCGGGGCGGAACGGCGTATTCCATGACCAAGATATCCGATACGGAAATAGCCTCGCCCATAGTGGCAGAGCCTGATTTTCTGGTTGTGATGAATGAACCTTCGCTTGTCAGATATCAGCCATCGTTAAAAGAAGGTTCCGTGCTGATCGCGAACAGGTCCCTCATAGGAGATGTCCCGAAGATCAAAGGCGTTACCTCGGTCAGTATCCCGATGACGGAAGTTGCCGCCAAGCTCGGGGACATAAAGTGCGCTAACATGATAGCCTTGGGGGCGTTAGCAAAAAGATCGAAGAAGCTGTCGCTTAAAAATATCGTAAACGCCTTAAGATATGCCTTAAGGGGCAAAGAAGAAGTTTTCCTGCGTAACAAAAAAGCTCTGGAGGCGGGGTATAAAAAATGACCGTCAGAGTAAGGTTCGCTCCTAGCCCCACAGGTTATCTGCATATAGGAAGCGCCCGCACCGCACTTTTCAACTGGATCTACGCACGCCGGCACGGCGGCAAATTTCTCCTTCGCATAGAAGATACAGACCGCATACGCTCCGAAGAACGTTTCCTTAAAGAGATCCTCGACTCACTTAAATGGCTCGGTATAGACTGGGACGAAGAGCCGATCCGCCAGTCCGACCGTTTTACGATATACCGCAAAGCTGCCGAAGAGATAGTGAAGCAGGGCCTGGGATACCGGGAGGGCGACGCGTATATCTTTAAAGTGGAAAAGGGCAGGGCTATCGAAGTCGATGACATGATACACGGCAAGATAGTGTTCAATACCGACGAGATAAAGGACCAGGTCATGATAAAATCCGACGGTTCGCCGGTATACAACTTCTGCTGCGTTATAGACGACGCTTACTTAAGGATAACCCATATAATACGCGGCGACGACCATGTATCGAATACGCCGAAGCAGATATTATTTTATGAAGCCCTGGGACTGGAGGTGCCGAAATTCGGCCACATGCCGCTTATCATGGGGCCTGACGGCTCTAAGCTTTCTAAACGCCACGGCGGGGTCGCTGTAGAAGAGTACAGGAAGGAAGGTTTTCTGCCGGAGGCGCTTATCAATTACCTGCTGCTTCTCGGATGGTCGCCCGGAGGCGATCGTGAGATAATACCGCTTGGCGAAGCCGTTAAATTATTTGATATCAATAACATGAAAGGCGTCCAGGCAAAGTTTGATATCCAGAAGCTTAAATGGATAAACGGCGAATATATCGCCGCAAAAAAAGACGAAGAACTATTGCCATTAATTAAAAAATATATGGCGGATGAAGGAAAAGAGATTAACGCACCGGATGAGCTTCTTGTAAAAGTGATAAATTTATACAAGGTAAGAATAAAAACACTTTCTGAATTCGGCAATCTTACCGATTATTTTTTTAGTGACAAGTATTCTATCGATGAAAAAGGCGCGGAGAAGTACTTGAAATCGGCAGAATCTAAACAGCTTTTGCAGGAGTTCGCCTCTAAGATCGATAAATTGAGCGAATTTTCGCATACTTCGCTTGAGACGGCTTGTCGTTTAATGGCCGAAGAAAAAAAGATAAAGGCCGCTTCTATAATACACCCTACCCGCGTCGCGGTAAGCGGCAAGACCACGGGGGCAGGCCTTTTCGAGATCATGGAAGTACTGGGTAAAGAGAAGGCCCTCGAGAGGATCCGTAAGGCCGCCGGATAAAATATTTATGGAAAAAGTTCACGAGACCAATTTTATAAGAGAAATCATCGACGAGCACCTCAAGACTGACAGGTTCGGGGGCAGGGTGCACACCCGTTTTCCGCCTGAGCCGAACGGTTATCTGCATATCGGGCACGCAAAGGCCATCTGCATAAGTTTCGGGATCGCGAAGGATTATAATGGGCTATGCAACCTCCGCATGGATGACACGAACCCGGAAAAAGAAGAACAGGAGTATGTCGATTCTATAATCGAAGATGTCCGTTGGCTTGGCTTTGACTGGGAAGACCGTATTTTCTACGCGTCGGATTATTTCGAAAAGATTTACGAATATGCAGTAGAGTTAATCAGAAAAGGCAAGGCATATGTATGTGACCTGGATGGCGACCAGGTCCGGGAATACCGCGGCACGCTCACTCGGGCAGGGAAGAACAGCCCGCATCGCGACCGTTCTGTGGAAGAAAATCTTGACCTTTTCAAACGCATGCGGAATGGTGAATTCCCGGACGCAAGCCATACCCTAAGGGCCAAGATAGACATGGCAAGCCCGCATATAATCATGCGCGACCCCGTCCTGTACAGGATAAAGCGCGAGCACCACCACCGCACTCTCGATAAGTGGTGCATATATCCTATGTATGATTTTGCGCACTGCATTTCGGATTCGATCGAGGGGATCACCCACTCCATATGCACGCTGGAATTCGAGAATAACCGCCCGTTATATGACTGGATATTGGATGCGCTCGGCGCGTATCACCCGCAGCAGATAGAATTTGCCCGCCTTAATTTAAGTCATACAGTGCTAAGCAAGCGGAAACTCTTACAGCTTGTGCAGGAAAAACTGGTCGAGGGATGGGATGACCCGCGGATGCCGACGCTCTCAGGCTTCAGGCGGCGCGGATATACTCCTTCGGCAATAAGAAATTTCTGCGATGAGATAGGCGTGTCAAAGATGGATTCGATAATAGAGATCGCGGTGCTTGAGAATTCCATACGAGAAGAATTGAATAAGAAGGCCCCCCGCGCAATGGCGGTATTAAGGCCGTTAAAAGTCGTGATAACGAATTATCCGGAAGGCAAGGCCGAGGAGCTTGACGCCATAAATAACCCGGAGGATCCTTCCGCCGGTACGCGCAAGGTGCCGTTTGGACGGGAACTTTATATCGAGCGTGAAGACTTTAAGGAGGTCCCGCCGCCGAAATTTTACCGGCTTTCTCCCGGCAGAGAAGTCCGTTTGCGGTATGCGTATTTCGTAAAGTGCACCGAAATTGTGAAAGACCCGAAAACGGGGGAAGTGACGGAAGTCCGCTGCGTTTACGATCCGGCAACCCGGGGCGGGGACTCGCCTGACGGCCGTAAGGTCAAGGCAACGCTGCACTGGGTCTCGGCCGCGCATGCGCATAATGCCGAAGTCCGGCTATATGACCTTCTTTTCTCAAAACGCGATCCCGACGAGGCGCCTGAAGGCCTGGATTTTCGCGCAAACATCAATCTTAAATCGCTCGAGGTGCTTGGGGACTGCAAGCTGGAGCCGCTTTTAAGCAATGTTCCTGCCGGCAGCCGGTATCAATTCGAACGCCTCGGATATTTTTATCTCGATCCCGTAAGTTTAAAAGCCGGCAAACGCGTCTTCAACAGGATAGTAACGCTGAAAGATGAATGGGCCAGGCTCGCGTCAAAAGAAGCATTGAAAAAAACCTGATTATAGTATAATATTTTATAAATAGGGTTTGATTGCCCGGTGGTG
>JAKLDX010000124.1 GCA_022703295.1 Candidatus Omnitrophota bacterium | reverse complement strand
GTCTACAGACAGATTCTTTTTGATAAATTCGCAAAGCGGGATGATCTCATTTATATTCTCATTATTCACGACAGTGATGACATATATGCGGAAGTTCTTAAATCTTTTTTTAAGCTCGGATATTTTTTTTATTGTTTGCAGGACCTTGTCGAAACTGCCATCAACCCCCTTGATCTTATCATGAGTTTCTTTAAAGCCATCAAGCGGCAAGCCCACCTCGACATTAAGGCCCTGGCACGAAGACATTATATCTTGAAGGCAGGTATAGATTTTATCAGGGTAGAAACCGTTTGTCGGAAGATGGAGGTATTGAATGCCGTTATTTGCATAAAAAATTCTGCATATCTCGGCAAGATCGTCTCTTAGAAAAGGCTCCCCGCCGGATATCAATAATTTATCGAGCCTGCCAAGGGAAGAAGAGACTTTTCGGATCTCGTCGAGACTTAATTCCCGCCTTCTGCCTTCGGCCTTGGCATCCATAGTCCCGGCAAAGAAACAAGTGCCGCACCTGAAATTGCATCTGTAGGTAACGAAATATATAAGGTCGGTAAGCGATTTTCTCATAGGCTATATAATATATATTATCTGCCGGATGCAAGTCAAGACATTTATTGCATATAATTATGATATACATATAAAAATTAAGAACTATTCGCTTGATAGCGCAGCATTCATATTATATAATAATAAACCTGTTATGGCTAAAGTAAGCGTCATCATGAGTGTCAAGGATGCCGAAGCCTACCTTGAAGAGGCGGTAAATAGTATTTTAAGCCAGAGTTTTCGCGACTTTGAATTTATAATAGTGGATGATGGCTCCAAAGACAGAAGCCCCGCAATACTTAAGAAATTTTCGCGAGACGATAAGAGAATACAGGTAATAACGAACGCTGAAAACATAGGCCTGCCCCGGTCTTTGAATAAGGCGATAGAGTCGGCAAGCGGTGAATATATGGCGCGGATGGATGCCGACGATATCAGCATGCCGCAAAGGTTTGAAAAACAGGCAGCTTTTCTCGACGGTAATCCTGATGTAGGTCTTTTGGGCACTTCATACTACGGTATTGACGATAAGGGGACAGCGGTAAGTCGCAATATGGTTCCCGCTAAAGATGAAGATATAAGGAAATCCCTGATCAGGGGCAACCCGTTTTGTCATCCTTCGGTAATGATCAGGAAGAGCGTCCTGGATAAAGTGGGACTGTATAAGGAAGAATTCAGGCATACGGAAGATTATGAACTTTGGTTCAGGATGGCCGGGAGCGGCGCGAAGATGGCTAACCTGGAAGACCTGCTTTTTAAAAGAAGGTATACGGGCAGGAGCATATGTTTTGCGCATGAGAACGAACAGCTTTGGTGGCTTATCAAGATCAGAAAAAAGGCTATTCTTGAAGACAGGCAATACCCTTTTTGGAACCTGATCTTTTTAGTCAGGCCGTTCATAGTTATGATGACTCCTCTTGGCATGAGGAAATTTATACGCAAATACCTGCTTGGCAGTAAGATCTACGGTTAAAGGATATCATGAGATTTAGGCTTATGGATATATTGGTTTGCCCGGAGTGCCTGTCGAGGCTGAAGCTCGAGGCGGACGATGTTAAAAAGTCCGGCGAAAGCAGCCTTGCTGTCTCCGGAGCAAGGTGCAAAGAGATATGTGCTTATAGCGAATTTTTTAAAAAGGGGAAGCCGTTCGAATCTTGCGGCGAATGCCTGCTGCATACCATTAAAAAAGGCAGATTGAAATGCGGGAACTGTTCCGCGGTCTACCCTATTGATGATTTCATCCCAGTAATGCTTCAGAAGAAGCTTGCTGATAAAACACAAGCGACAAGGCGGTCTTTCGGCTATATCTGGGGACATTCTTCGGGAAAGAACAAGGATCTGAATGCGTCCAGTTTGCACGAGCCTCATTTTCATAAGATCGCGACCGCTTTATCTGAATTGCCGGGAAAAGGACTTTGGCTTGAAGCGGGATGCGGGAACGGCGCCGATATCAATGAGATGCTGCAGGCAGTCAGGGGTCTGGAGATCGTCGGAATGGATATAAGCGACGGCGGTGTGCGCGAATCATACAAAAAACACGGCAATAATATATCTGTGCACATAGTCCAGGGGGATATCGCGAAACTGCCTTTCAAAAATGATATTTTCGATTTTGCGTATTCATATGGTGTTCTGCACCATCTGGAAAAGCCGGGTGCCGGGATAAAAAGGATAAATGAAGTCCTTAAAAAAGGCGCGAAGGCCTGTATATATTTATATGAAGATTTTTCGGACAGGACTTTTTTCGAAAGATTTTCATTATCATCCGTAAATGTCTTAAGGAATATAACGACCAGGATTCATCCAAAAATAATGCATGCATTGTGTTATATGGCCGCTCCCTTTGTATATTTATTTCTGGCTTTACCTGCGCGCGCCCTGGCCGTTTTTGACAAGACAAGGCCTCTGGCAATGAGGATTCCTTACCATCACGTGAAAGGTTTTTTCGACGGGACAGCGGATCTGTACGACAGGTTCTCTCCGCCTTTCGAATTCAGGTTCAGCAGGGACTCTTCGATAAGATTTTTAAGCGAACATGGTTTTCGAGATGTCGGGATCGCAAACCGAAGGGGATGGATCGTGTGGGGAACAAAAGGTTAAAGGATAAAGTATGACGGGCGAAAATATTATCTGTCTCTCCTCGATTGACTGGGACTTCATCTGGCAGGGGCATCAGGAAATAATGCTCTCGTTCGCCAAGGCCGGGAATAAGGTGCTGTACATAGAAAATACAGGCATCAGGGTCCCGACATTTAAGGATATCCCGCGCCTTAAAAAAAGGTTGATAAATTGGAGAAAAGGCTTCGGCGGCATAAGGAAAGAACAAGAGAACTTGTATGTATATTCTCCTATAGTCATACCGTTCCCGTATTCCAGGATAATCCGCCCTATAAACAGGTTCCTTTTCACTTATTTCATAAAAAAGTGGATGAACCTTGTAGGATTCACCAATCCTATAATCTGGACTTACCTGCCTACGGGGATAAGCCTGGACCTCATAGATAATATCGACAATAAAAAGGCCGTAATTTATTATTGCGTTGCGGAATTTTCGACGCTTGTGAAATCGGCCAAAAAGATCGAAAAGACCGAAACAAGGCTTTTGAAGATGTGCGATGTTGTTTTTGCCCAGGGGGAAGAGATAAAGAAAAGATGCCTGAGGTATAATAAGAATGTCCATGTATTTCCGGGAGGCATAGATAAAGGGCTGTTCCTGAACTCGCCCGCCGGCGGATTCAAAATACCATCTGATATGCGGGGCATAAAGAAACCTATCCTGGGATACATTGGTGGCATACACAAGCATATCGATACCGAACTATTGAAAAATATAGCGTTGAAAAAGCCGGAATGGTCGATAGTGCTCGTCGGCCCGGTGCAGATAGAAAAAAATATATTTAAAGGCATCCCTAACATATACCTTCTCGGCGAGAAACCCCACCGGGAATTGCCGGAATATATATCTCATTTCGATGTCGGATTGATCCCCTATAATATAAATGATTATACGAACACCGTTTACCCTACCAAACTGAACGAATATCTTGTAATGGGCAAGCCGGTTGTCTCGACGCCCTTGACGGAAATAGCGGTGTTTAACAGACAGCATGGCGATATGATACAAGCTGCCGGAGACGCGGAGAATTTTTGCGAAAGCATAAAACGTGCATTGTCGGAATCCGGCGATAAGAACAGGGATACCGTTATAAAAAAGAGGATATCCGCAGCGCTCGAATCAGATTGGTCCGCGAAGATAGAACAGATGAAGAGACTTATCCGGGAGGCGATAGACAACAAGGACAGGAACCTGCTGTCCCATTGGCAGGAAAAAATGGTCAGTTTTTATAGGCGCTTCAAGAGAAGGGCGATAGTCCTGTCGCTCCAGCTGCTCCTGGTTTACTTTAT
>JAKLDX010000123.1 GCA_022703295.1 Candidatus Omnitrophota bacterium | reverse complement strand
ATCCTGTCGAGCTTATCCTTAGGCATAAAGCTCTGAATGGGCTTTCCGTTAACGGATGTCCGAGAAAGGACCGGCACCATAGTATCGCCGTGGCTGCCCAACATGTATGCTTTTATCGAAGACCTCGGGACTTTCAGCTCTTCTGCTATAAGCACCGCAAAGCGCGAGCTGTCGAGTATGCCTGCCATTCCGAGAACCTTTTCCCTCGCAAAAGACGTGGTCTTCAGGGCAAGATATGTCATGACATCCAGAGGATTCGTCACCACTATGACAACCGCCTGTGGGGCGTATTTTTTTACATTACTGGACGCGACTCTTATAATATCGGCATTTTTTGATATAAGTTCTTCACGGGTCATCCCGGGCTTTCTAGGGAAACCTGCCGTTATAACAACTATATCCGATCCTGCTACCTGGCTATAATCATCCGTACCTATTATGTCATTTTCGTGGCCTACTATAGGCGCGGCATCAAGAAGGTCCAGGGCCTTGCCGCAAGCCATGTTCCTAGCTATATCAATAAGCACTACGTTTGCCAGGCCGCTCTCCAGGACCCTCTGCCCCAGGGTCGCGCCGACAGCTCCGGCGCCTATAACAGAAACCTTACTCGACATTATTTACCTCTTTTTATCCGCTCTATGATAGCGTCCGCCATCTGGCTGGTCCCGACCGCCGTCTTATCATTGCGGTCTTTTTTCATATCGTAAGTGACGCTTTTCCCTTCAGCTATAACTGCAGCCACAGCGTCCTCCAGCCTCTTGGCGCACTTTTCTTCTCCCATATATTTCAGCATGAGGACGGCCGACAATATTACAGCCGTAGGATTTACCTTATTCATGCCTTTATATTTCGGGGCGCTACCGTGTGTGGGTTCGAATATCGCCACGCCGTCACCTATATTGGCCCCCGGCGCAACGCCAAGGCCGCCTATCAGCCCTGCAGCCAGGTCGGATATTATATCTCCGTACAGGTTCGGCAACACCAATACATCGTAATCCTCCGGCTTCTGGACAAGCTGCATGCACATGTTGTCCACTATCCTGTCCTCGAATTCTATCTTCCCTTCATAAGACTTTGCCACGTCCCTCGCCACCTCAAGAAAAAGGCCGTCAGTGTACTTCATTATGTTAGCCTTATGTACGGCGGTGACTTTTCTGCGCTTATTTTTCAGCGCATAGTCGAAAGCGAACTTGACTATCCTTTTTGTGCCTTCAACCGAGATCGGTTTTATGCTTATGGCCGAACCGGGGCGTATCTTTTTTTTGCTCAGTTTTTCCACCAAAGAAATGACATCCGCGACATCTTTGGTCCCATTCTCAAATTCTATCCCGGCGTAAAGGTCTTCTGTATTTTCCCTTACTATGACCAGGTCGATATTCTCATACCGGGACCTGACGCCTTTATAACTTTTACAAGGGCGCAGGCAGGCGTAAAGGTCAAGCCGTCTTCTCAGCTCGACATTGACACTGCGGAAACCTTTTCCTACAGGGGTAGTTATCGGGCCCTTGATGGCTATCTTGTTTTTCTTTATGGACTCCAGGACATGGTCCGGCAAAGGCGTCTTGTGCTTCTCTATGACGCACTCGCCCGCATCCATCGCTTCCCATTCGATATCAATGCCCAGCGCATCGACACATCGCCTGGCGGCTTCGGCAAGTTCGGGGCCTGTACCATCGCCCGGTATAAGCGTTACTTTATATTTGCTCAAACTTAAATCCTCCGTATTTCTTAAAATGTTCGATTACGCCGCCATCTTCCAGTAATTTTTTCATCACCGGAGGAAGGGGTTTTATGTCAAGGATGAGCCCCTTGGCCTTATTTTTAAGCTTACCTTTTTCTATATCCAGTTCCAGCTCATCGCCGTCATCAATAAAATCGGTATTGCACTCCAGGAGCATCAGCCCGAGATTGAACGCATTCCGATAGAATATCCTGGCAAAGCTCTTCGCCACAATGGCGTAAAAACCTGCCTGCTTCAGGGATTGAGGCGCCTGTTCCCGTGAGGAACCGCACCCGAAATTTTCCCCGGCTACAAGCACGTCGCCCTTCTTGACACGAGACGCAAACGAGGGGTCGAGATCCTCAAAAATATGCTTGGCAAGTTCTTTGGGATCCTGGATCCTGAACTTATACCGTCCCGATATGACATAGTCGGTATTTATGTTATCCTGTGTTTTCAGCCTTCGAGCGAAATGTTTCATTTCTATAGCCTCTTTTTGAACTCTCTGGGATCGGTTATCCTGCCGGTTATCGCGGAAGCCGCGACGGTCGCAGGGCTCGCCAGATATATGAACGAATTGGGATTGCCCATCCTGCCCTTGAAATTACGGTTAGCAGTAGATATCGCAGCTTCTCCATCCGCCAGAACTCCGTTATGCGTGCCGACGCAGGGGCCGCAGCCAGGACCGACAACAATGCATCCGGACTTTACGAATGCCTCGACAAAACCCTTCCTGACGGCCTCAAGGTATATCTCCCTGGATGCCGGGGCAATCACGAATTTTAAGCCGGGGTTTACCGACCTGCCTTTCATTATCCCTGCGGCTATCTCAAGGTCTTCGAGGCGTCCGTTCGTACATGTTCCCAGATACGCCTGATCTATCTTCACACCGGAAAGTTTTTCGGCCGATTCGACATTGTCGACAGCATGCGGCTTCGCCACCTGAGGCGTCAACTTTGAAATATCATAATTTTTAACGGTTATATATTTCGCATCGGCGTCGGCCTTCACGGGCTTTGGGTCCTTCCTTGACCTCCCGGCGATCCATTTCAGCACTTTTGCGTCCGCTTCCATTATCCCTATCTTTGCACCCATCTCGACTGCCATATTGGAAATAGTAAAGCGCGCGTCTACGCTTAATGCCGCGATGGCATTACCGTAAAATTCCACGGCCTTGTATGTCGCACCGTTAGCGCCGATATCTTTTATTATATGCAGGATAATATCTTTTGAATAAACACCCTTAGGCATCTTGCCGCTTACATTTACCTTGATCGTATCCGGCACCCGGAACCAGTTCTTGCCGCTCGCCAGGGTTATGGCAAGGTCTGTCGAACCGACGCCCGTAGAAAATACATTTATCGCTCCGTAGGTGCATGTATGCGAATCTGCCCCCAGGACAAGATCGCCGCATGTGACATGCCCTTTTTGCGGGACAAGCTGGTGGCATACGCCGCAGCCTATATCATATACGCCCACATCGAAAGTCTTGGCGAACTGGCGTATCTTCTTGTGTATTTCGGAGACGCCCAGATTAGGACTCGGCGCGCTATGGTCCAGTATCATGTAAAATTTCGATTTATCGAATACCTTATCAACGCCCAGCTTTTTGAAACTATCGATTATTATAGAGCTGGTACCGTCTTGTCCGAAACAGAAATCCACATCGCATATAGCGATATCGCCGGCCTTCAGGTCCCTGCCGGCATGATTCGACAATATCTTTTCAGCTATGGTCTTACCCATTTTTTTCTACCCACCCCTTTATTCTTTCCATACCCTTCTTTATGGCTACCTCGCCCGTAGCAAAGCTCAGCCTTATAAAAGAATCCGCCCCGAACGGCTCTCCCGGTATCACGGCGACCTTAGCCTCATCCAACAGGGAATTCGCTATTTTTACAGAGCCGCGTTTCAGTTTCGAAATATCGCACATAACATAAAAGGCGCCCTCGGGCTTTACACAGGAAAGGTTCGATATACTATTTATCTTTTCCACCATCAGGTCCCGCCTTTTTTCAAACTCTTTTCTCATGTCTTCCACACATTTCTGGTCCTGCGTCAATGCCGCTAGCGCCGCCTTCTGGCTCATAGACGCGGGATTGGACGCCGCATGGCTTTGCAGGTTCGATATGGCCTTCATAACATCAGGGCAGCCTGCCGCGTAACCTATTCTCCAGCCGGTCATCGAATAGCTTTTGGAGACGCCGTTAACCGTTACGGTCAGATCGTATATATCCTTGCCGAGAGACGCTATCGAATAATGCCTGGCCTTGCCGTATATAAGCTTTTCGTATATTTCATCGCTTATCACGAAAAATTTG
>JAKLDX010000122.1 GCA_022703295.1 Candidatus Omnitrophota bacterium | reverse complement strand
AGTTTTTTTATCCGGCCCTGCAACCCTTCATACAAAGATCTCTTCATTGCTTCCTCGCTATTTTAAGTTCAATAATTTATGGACCTGAGGTATTACCCTGATATTATCCAGTTTATGCTTCGACCCTACCTCCAAAAATCCCAGAAGCCTGTCTTTGTCTACCAGCTTATCTCCCGCCCTTGTGGGTGAGGCAGGCTGTAAGATCAACGGGATATTCTCTTTTATCTTTTTCAAAATAGAAACGGCCTTCTCGATATCCTCTTTCTTCGTGTTTGCCGTAATGATCGCCTTGACGAATACTTTCTTTCTCAGGGCAATTTTCAGGAATTCTTCGTGCTCATCCCAAAACGCCCCCTGTCCCGTCGAAGACGGCAACTTAAAATCCATGGCCACTATATCGACATAGTCTATGACCTTTCCGAGCTCTCCGGGCAGCGTGCCGTTAGTTTCGAGATAATACCTGTAGCCTTCCTTCTTGGAAAGTTTGAAAAAATCTTTCAGGAAATCCGCATACAAGAGAGGCTCCCCGCCGGTCAGCGATACTGAATGATGCGGCCCGCCGGACAATTCCAGGAATTTTACCTCGCTCAACAGGCCCAGCGGTTCATATTCTTTATATCTTGCCTTCGATCTTTCATCGCAAAAAACACAGGAAAGGTTGCAGCCCTTAAAACGGACAAATATCTGTTTCGCCCCCAGGAATATGCCTTCGCCCTGAATGGATGAAAAAATCTCCGTTACCCGCGCTTTGATCTTATCCATTGACGGTAACCTGAATTAAAGGATCTCTTATGCCTAGCTCTTCAAACCCCCTGGCCCTTAACACGCAGGAATCGCATCTGCCGCAAGGCGTCCGGGCGCCTTCATAACACGACCAGGTATCTTCAAAAGGGACCTTCAGTAATTGCCCCATGGCTATGATCTCTTTTTTTGTCTTATCTATAAGAGGAAATTTAAGCGTAAGCCTTCCCTCCGACCCTCGCCTTGTCCCGAGGCCGATGGCTTTATTAAAAACCTCCAAGTAATCTTTCCGGCAATCCGGATAGCCGCTCGAATCCTGCGAATGGGCGCCGATGAATATAGAGTCAGCGCCTATCACTTCCGCAAAAGATGCCGCCATACTCAGGAATATCGTATTTCTTGCCGGGACATAGGTCGAAGGGATACCTCCGTCCGCTATCTCAGCCGGCATTCTGTCCTGCGGCATCTTCGCACTTTTATCAAGAAGGCTGGAGCCCTTCCAGGGCAGGTCAAGCTTCACGATATGTATGGCAGCTCCGGCTTTTTTGGCCAGGGCTTTTGCCGCTTCCATCTCCCTGTCATGCCTCTGACCGTAATCGAAAGTAAGGCAGTGGCATTCACGGCCTTCGTTTACGGCAAAAAACAGTGTGACCGCCGAGTCAAGCCCTCCCGAAAGAAGCACGACAGCTTTATTGCGCATCGCTACCGGCCGCCTCCCGTATAAATAGCGCAGGAATTCTCGTTCTCCCAGACCGCTACGGACTTTATATTTTTATTGCTGCGCTTCACTTCGTCGTAAATAAATTTCGCCACTTTCTCCGATGTCGGGTTAATGCCGCGGAGTATCTTCAATTCATTCAGGTACGAATGATCCAGTTTATCCGTAACGTCTCTGACCAGTTTTTTCGCTATCCTGAAATCAACCGCCATTCCGTCCTTATCAAGTTTTTTGTAGGCAAACACCGCTTCCACATACCAATTATGGCCGTGCAGGTTTTCGCATTTGCCGTGGTAGTTCTTCAGATTGTGAGCCGCGCTGAAATCCGTCCTGACCTTTATCTCATACATAATATTATTCCGCCCGCCTTACACAGTTTATCCGTTTCTTCAGGAACCTCTCCGCGGTTTTCACGAAACGCCCCGGTTCATCACTGACAAAAAATTTATACACCGGCTCCTTGTCCTGCGCCCTGTTGAGCAGCCCGCATGAGTCCAGTATCAGCCGTGCCTCTTTCGCCACTTCTTTAGCAGAATCGATCAGTAGCACCCTGCCCCCCATTACTTTTCTTATCACATTCTTCAGGATCGGATAATGGGTGCAGCCAAGTATGAGCGTATCTATTCTTTTCTTCTTTAGCGGCGACAGATAGATAGAGGCTATTTCGCCGGACACCTTTTTGTCCGCCCACCCCTCCTCCACAAGCGGAACAAAAAGAGGGCAGCTTCCGGTAAATACGCTGCTGTCAGGCTTTATCTTCTTTATGGCCTTTTCATATGCGCCGGAGGATATCGTAGCAGCGGTACCGATAACGCCTATCCTGCCGTTCCTGGTAGAACCGACCGCCGCTTTCGCCCCCGGCTCTATCACGCCGATTATCGGGACCTTAAAACACCTTTTCAGAAAATCAAGGCTCAGGGAAGAGGCGGTATTACAGGCCACGACGACCAGCTTCACATCATGCCGCATCAGGAACTCTACGTTCTCAATAGAAAATCTCGTTATAGTCTCTTTCGATTTGGTCCCGTAAGGCACCCTGGCAGTATCGCCGAAATAGACAAGGTCCTCATGCGGCAGAATTTCCCTCATCTGGCCCACGACTGTAAGCCCGCCTACCCCCGAATCGAATACTCCTATCGGCCTGTTATCGCTCATACCCTGGTAAATCCTTCCGTTCTCTCGTATTCCCTTTTATATTTCAATATGCCCTGACTTACCGCATCCGCGATCCTGTCGAGAAATTTCGGATCCTGCAATTTGGATTCCTCATACCTGTTACTTATGTAGCCCGCTTCGACAAGCACTGACGGCATCGTCGTGAACTTCAGAACATAGAACCTGGCGGAACGTACGCCCTTATTGCCCATGGCAAGGCTCTGCTCCACGGAATCGCATATCTTGCCGGCAAGCTCTGAAGACTCAAGCCTGTTTTCGGTAAGTGTCATATCCCACAGCGTCTTATCCAACTGCCTGGAATGCTCTATCGATGCGTCACTGTCAGCCCTCAGAGATGACTTCTCGAATGCCTGCCGCGCCCTGGCATTATCATCTGTGGTGTCGGCCAGGTAGTAGCATTCGAATCCCCTCATGTACCTTGCGCGGGAAGCGTTTATGTGAACGCTGACAAAAAGATCGGCATTGGCGCGATTTGCGATCTCCACCCTTCTCGAAAGCGGTATGAAAGTATCGTCATTACGGGTCATGATGATTTTTATACCTTCATCTTCCAGTATATTTTTGATCCTTTTCGCGACGGCCAGCGCCATGTCCTTTTCCCTTAAACCAAGCCGTCTGCCTATCGCCCCTACGTCCCTGCCTCCATGTCCGGGGTCCAGGATTATCGTTCTGAAAGTAAACTTTCCGGGGACAAAAACCTGAGGAGCTATGGCCTTAGCCGGGACAGTCCCCGCTAACGGGCGGATATCCGATCTCACAAAAGAAACAGGGACTAACACAGCGCCTCCCGAAAGAACCACCGGCGCATCCAATCTTTTATCATCGCCGTTTACCAGGATCCTGTCGCTACCGGACCTCAGCACAATAAAATTTGATTTCTTCTGCAAGGTGGCTACGCCGGTCATTGCGTCCCATTTATAATCTATCTGATATACGCTGCATAATCTCTCGAGCGGAAGGTACTCAATGCCGTTAAGGCTGCGGATATCCCTCTGTAAAGACGAATCCAGCCTGAAATAAGGCGCATGGGTCGCGCAACCGGATATGGCTATCGCGGCGAGGCTTAATATCATAATTACAGCATAATAGTTTTTTTTCATAATAATATACATAAAGCTATAATGTTAGGCATCCCCTTCTATAAGGCAAAGAGGAATATTAAGGAAAACCTTCCCACTTAAAGGAAGGGATCCTTGAAGGGAAACCTTGGGTTTCCCTTCAAAACGATTTTGGCGTAAGCCCTGCCTTCGTTAAGCCTGTGGCGGGCCTGAGGCCTTTCCTTCCTATTCGTCAGCGAAAATTGGCTTCAACTCCAAGCAGTCACTGACTAAGATGGTGCGGACGAAGAGAGTTGAACTCTTAAGGGTTGCCCCATACGGTCCTGAGCCGTACGCGTCTGCCAATTCCGCCACGTCCGCACAACTATTTAAAAGAGTATTGGTTTTGTCCCGCTTCACGCCTGCTTA
>JAKLDX010000121.1 GCA_022703295.1 Candidatus Omnitrophota bacterium | reverse complement strand
GCATGCAACCTGGGTATAGGAATGGCCAATGTGCGGCTTAGAATTGACGTAGTAGAGTGGAGTCGTTATGTAAAATTTCATACTACCCTTTTTAGCTTAAAGCTAATAACTAAAATCTAAAAACTATAACTAAAAAGTTTTAAGTTTTGAGATATAGTTTTGACCTTTAAGTTTTTAGTTTTGAGTTTATTTATAACTCACTTCAATGAAGCTTCCGTCCTCCAGTTCGACGGTGACGGAACGTTTTATGGCATTCACATTCACTATTTTGCCTGTCCCTTTTTCGGTCTTCAGCGTCTCGCCTTCGTGCGGCAACCCTTTTATCAGCTCTTTGTATGTCTTATGCTCGTAACCGAGGCAGCACATCAGCCTTCCGCAAAGCCCGGATATCTTAGTCGGGTTGAGCGGCAGGCTCTGTTCCTTAGCCATCTTTATGGTCACCGGCTCGAAATCTTTGAGATACGTCGCACAGCAAAGCGCCCTGCCGCAGGGGCCCAGTCCGCCGAGGATCTTCGCCTCGTCGCGCACGCCTATCTGTTTCAGCTCTATGCGTGTCTTGAAAGCATTGGCAAGGTCCTTGACCAGGTCGCGGAAATCCACCCTGCCCTCTGCCGTAAAATAGAACATTATCTTTGAGCGGTCGAACGAGAATTCGGCGTCTATGAGTTTCATCGGAAGCCGGCGCTCCTGGATCTTCTTGGAACAGGTATCCATGACCTCTTTTATCTTTTTCTTGTTCTTATCGACCTGGTGCATGTCCCACGGGTTTGCCTTGCGTATGACTTTCTTTAAAGGCTCTTCCAGGTCTGAGTCCATTACAGCTTCTTTATCGGAGAGCACCTGGCCGTAATCCAGCCCCCTGTCAGCTTCAACTATTACATAATCGCCGATCTTGAACTTCATGCCGCCCGGCGAAAAATACGTTATCTTGCCCGCTTCTCTAAGCCTTACCTGTATTACTTCGTACATAAGTCTCCTTATATTTTGAATCCGAGGACGGCGAAAGCCAGCTTTGGGTTGGCGTTCGTATCCAGGAATGAGTATGTGCTCAACACCTGTCTTATGGTGTCTTCCAGCTTATTGAAATCCGCTTTTTTAGCCTCAGTCATTATTATATCTTTTTTGTCGATGTTAAAAAAAGATTCCGCGACCCCGCCCGCCTTGGCCACAAAAACATCCCTGTACCAGGCAAGTATAATATCCAGGTAATTTTTAAGTTCCGTCCTGGAGGCCTTTTCAAATTCAAGGTCGAAAAACGTTTTATTTATGATAGCGCCCAGTATCCGCTGCCGTTTTTCCAGAAAATCCGCATCCTTATCCTTAAGCGCCTTCCCCGGACTTCCTGAAGAGAAAGATGAAAGCAGGCGTGCCTGAAGTTCGTCCACGCCATGGGCCTTGACCAGAAAATCCTTTACCTCGTCTATACCTAGCGGCAGGAACTTGACCGTCTGAGAGCGGCTACGGATAGTCGGCAGAATAAAATTGATATTCTGCACTATCATGATTACGACCGAATCGGAAACAGGCTCTTCCAGCGTTTTCAGGAGGGCATTCGACGCCTCCTGCGTCATGGAATCGGCATCATCTATTATATAAAATTTTTTCCTGGCCTCGTACGGCTTCAGGCTTATCGAACGTATGAGCTCCCTTATATCATCTATCCCTACAGATGAGCCTTCTTTGTGCGCCTTTACCACCGATACGTCCGGGTGGTTCGAAGAACTTATCTTTTTGCACGGGATGCACGCATCGCAAGGCTTGTCCTTAACGTCGCCCTGGCAATTGACGGCCTTAGCGAAATTCATTGCTGTGAGCATCTTGCCTACCCCGCCGCTGCCGGCAAAAATATAACTTTGCGCCACCTTGTTGTTGGCAAGCGAGCTCAAGAGGAACGATATGGCGCTATCCTGCCCTTTTATATCTTTGAATGACAATATCCACCTCTCGCCTTACTGATTCCTGCGTCTTCTCTATGCTGCCGTCAACCTTTATGACCCTGATCCTTTTCGGATCCAGCTTTGCCAGTTTTAAATATCCGGCCCTGACCCTCCTGTGGTAAGCGAGGTCCTTATTCTCCATCCTGTCGACGCCTTTTCTCCTGGCTCTTCTTAGTCCGGTTAAGGTATCGACGTCCAGAAGTATCGTCAGATCCGGCTTCAGCCCTCCGGTCGCCACGTCGTCCAGCTTCTTTATTATATTCAGGGGCACTTTGCCACCGTAACCCTGATAGCTGAATGTCGCGTCGCTAAACCTGTCGCATATCACTATCGCTTTTTTGGCCAGGCTGGGGATTATAACCTCTTTAACTATCTGCGAGCGGCACGCCTCAAACAAGAACAATTCCGAAAGATCCGATATCTCGACATCCTTTGAGTGGAGAAGTACCTCTCTAATAAGTTCGCCCGAGCTTGTCCCGCCGGGTTCACGCGTATGCACGCAAGTATAACCCATCGCCTCAATATGGCCACAGAGAAGTTTGGAATGGGTCGATTTGCCACACCCTTCCGCGCCTTCAAACGTTATGAATACACCTTTTTTTAAGCCTTTAACCGCCATTGGGTCCCTGTCTTCGTGTCCTCTATAATTATACCCATGTCCGAAAGCTTCTTCCGTATCTCATCCGCCTTATTGAAGTCTTTTTCTTTTCGGGCAATATTTCTCTCGTCGATGAATTTCAGTATATCCTTTTCGTCCAAAGGCGCGCCGGAAGCCTCTTTCGAAAGCCCGAGCCCGAGAACAGAGCTCAAGTCAATCAGCGCTTCTCCGGCATCCGCCAAAACCACCAATTCCTCTTCCGAGAACTTGTCTTTCCCCTGGATGGCCTTATTGGTATAAGTGACAAGATCGAAAAGCGCCGCAAGCGCAAGCGGCGTGTTAAAGTCGTCGTCCATCGCCTCTTCGAACCTCTTTTTAAAGCCCGCTATCTCACTTGATGTTTTAGCTTTAAGCTTCAGGCTTTCAGCTTTAAGCTTACTCAATTTCTCAAACAGTATGACAAACCTCTCCTTCTGGCTCTTCATCTCCTGTATCTTCGCATCCGTGTAATCCACCGGGTGCCTGTAATGCGTGTTCAGGAAAAGAAGTTTCAGGTAGTCCGCGTCTTTATATTCCAGGATAAAATCTTTTATGGTTATGTAATTTCCGAGCGATTTTGCCATCTTCTCGGCATTTATTGTCAGAAGCCCGTTATGCATCCAGTGCCTGGCAAACTTTTTCCCGGCGCCCTCGGACTGAGCTATCTCATTCTCATGGTGCGGGAATATAAGGTCTATGCCGCCGCCGTGTATATCGAATTCATCGCCGAGGATATCGGAGCTCATGGCAGAACACTCTATGTGCCAGCCGGGCCTGCCATCTCCCCACGGGCTCGGCCAGGAAGGTTCGCCGGCCTTGGCCTTTTTCCATAAGGCGAAATCAAGGCCGTCCTTCTTGCCCTCGCCGGAGATTTTCCTTACGCCGACTTCCATTTTTTCGATATTCTGGTTGGATAACTTTCCGTAATCCTTCGCCTTTTTTATGTCAAAGTAAACATCCCCGCCCGAGGCATAGGCGCATTCTTTTTTTATCAGAAGCTCTATGAACTTTATCATCTTGGGAATGTATTCGGTGGCCTTCGGCTCTTTATCCGGCCTTGCTATACCTATAAGCGCCATGTCCTCATGATATGCGGCGAGATATTTCTCTGCTATCTTTCGCGTCTGTTCAGCGAGTCCGCCTGATGTCTCTTCGCTCTCCTTGATAAATGTATGTGTAAGGGCTAACTTATTTGCTTTATCTATTATCTTATCATCAACATCGGTAACATTACGCACGAACAGCACGTCAAGGCCCTTGTATTTAAAGTACCTGCGTACTACATCGAATATGTAAGCGCTCCGGGCATGTCCTATGTGCGGTTCGTCGTAAACCGTCGGCCCGCAGACGTACATGTTGACCTTCCCCTTTTGCAGAGGCGTAAATTCTTCTTTTTTTCTTGTAAGTGAATTATATATTTTCATACGCTTATAGCTTAAAACTTACAGCTTACAGCTTATTTCTCTAACTTCTCAATCCGTTTCTTCAGCTCATCTATCTCTTCCAAAAGCGGATCGAGCACATGTATATGGTCAAGGCTTATATCTATCTTCTTG
>JAKLDX010000120.1 GCA_022703295.1 Candidatus Omnitrophota bacterium | reverse complement strand
AGGGAAATTTAATAATGAAGATATTCGATAAAGTCGCTATTATAGGCGTAGGATTGATAGGCGGATCGATAGGCCTTGGAATAAAGAAATACAGGCTGGCCGGCGAAGTAACGGGAGTTTTCAGGCGCAGATCTACGCTGAAAAAAGCGATGAAGGCTCGTGCCGTAGACAGGGCCGTAATGAATATAAAGGACGGTGTTAAGGATGCGGACCTTATAATATTGGCATCTCCTGTTTTTTCAATACCGATGCTGGCCAAGGAAGCCGCAAGGTACGCGAAGGCCGGCGCGATAATGACTGATGCCGGCAGCACAAAAAAGTGGATAATCTCAGAAATTAATAAGATACCCGCTGTGTCCAGGGGCAGGGTCAGATTTGTCGGATCGCATCCGATGGCCGGCTCAGAACATGCAGGTGTTGAATTTGCCAGAAAAGATCTACTGGAAGGTTCTCCGTGTATAATCACGAAGATAACAGGCACCGACGCGCGCGCGATGAAAAAAATATCTGCTTTTTGGAAGGCCCTCGGCGCGAGGGTTAAGGTAATGAGCCCGTCAGAACACGACAGGAGTGTTGCGCTCATAAGCCATCTGCCTCACCTGGTGGCCTTCGGCCTTGCGGGGGCTGTCCCCGAAAAAGAATTGGCATATGCGGCGGAAGGCTTTAAGGATACTACAAGGGTTGCCTCGAGCGATCCTTTCTTGTGGTCGGACATCTTCATGTCCAATAGGAAAGAGATACTGGCATCCGTAAGGCTGTTTGAAAAATATTATAAAAAAATAGCAAAAGTTCTGGCTAAGGGCGGATACCTGAACATGGTAAAGCTTCTTGCGGACGCCAAGACCAAGCGCGATAGATTGACCCATGGCCCGGAATAAAAAGCATCTGGTGATAGCCATCGACGGGCCTGCCGGCAGCGGCAAGAGCACCGTTTCAAAAAGAATAGCCAAGGCCCTGAATATTTTATATATAGATACAGGCGCTATGTACAGGGCCCTGACACTTAAAGCGGTCAGAAAGAACATAGACCTGGAGAGCGCCGACCTGCTTACAGGGCTTGCGCATTCCACCAGGATTGACCTTAAAGAAGGCCCCGCCGGGCTGAGGGTCCTGCTCGATGGAGAAGATGTGAGCTCTCTCATAAGGTCGCCGGAACTTACGAATAACGTCAAATATATAGCGAAGGTCCCGGGCGTCAGGGAAGAGATGGTGAAACTGCAGCGTGCCATCGGCGAGAGAAGCGGAGCGGTGCTGGAAGGCCGCGACATAGGTACGGTGGTTTTCCCGGATGCCGACTACAAATTTTACCTGGATGCCGATGCGGATGAGAGGGCTCGCAGGCGGTATGAGGAGCTCAGGCAGGCAGGTGAAAAAGTAAATTTTGAAGATATAAAAAAGGACGTCATCGAGAGAGACGAGTCCGACATGAAAAGGAGCGTAGGGGCATTGAAAAAGGCCTCTGACGCCATACTGGTTGACACGACGGATCTTTCGATAGACGGTGTCGTCGAAAAATTATTGGCATATATAAAAAAATAATTTATGCTTTATTTTATCGGCTGGTCATTATTCTTTATGCTTTTTAAGTTTTATCTTGGCTTCACCGTTGTCGGGCGGGAGAATGTCCCCAGGAAGGGCGCCTTTATTATGGTGGCGAACCATACGAGCTACCTTGACCCGATACTTGTGGGCACTTCGGTTTACAGGGGGCTTTATTACATGGCGCGTTCCAACCTTTTCAAAAGGCCGTGTTTCGGCGCCATAATGAGAGGCTTGCATTCTTTTCCTGTAAAGAGGAGTAAGGGTGACCTGGGAGCGATAAA
The DNA here is from genome assembly GCA_022703295.1 of Candidatus Omnitrophota bacterium. Classification (GTDB taxonomy): domain Bacteria; phylum Omnitrophota; class Gorgyraeia; order 2-01-FULL-45-10; family 2-01-FULL-45-10; genus JAKLDX01. Next base: position 2,324 of record JAKLDX010000120.1, on the reverse strand, counting down.
GACGTCCCTTAATATATTAAAATCCGGTAAAGGCCTGGTCATATTCCCGGAAGGGACGCGGGCAAAAGACAAAAATTTGAAGCAGGCAAAAGCGGGCACTGGTTTTCTGGTCTCAAAAGCCAATGTGCCGGTGATACCGGCTTATGTCGGCGGTTCTTTTGACGCTTTGCCCAGGGGGATCAAGACGCTTAAACGCCATCCGGTATGCGTTTACATAGGTAAGCCGATAGAATTCGACAAGTCGTTATTGGCGCTAAAAGATAAAGAGGCTTACCAGAAGATAAGTAATGAAGCTATGAGAAGGATCGCGGAGCTTAAAGAATTATATGAAAAGAGTGAAGCTTGCCGAAAAGATAGGTTTTTGCTTCGGGGTAAAGCGTGCTGTCAACATGGCGGAAAAGGCGCTTAAGCGAAATAAAGACATATATTCTCTCGGCTCTATTATACATAATGAACAGGTCGTAAAGGACCTGGCGCGAAAAGGGCTTAAGGTAATAAAGGATATAAAGGGAATAAAGTCGGGCACGGTAGTAATATCATCTCACGGTATAAGCCCGAAGGTGGCCGGGGATATAGCTAAGAGAGGGATAAAGATAATAGACACGACCTGCCCTTTTGTGCTGAATGCCCAGAGGATAGCGAAAAAGATCAGCGACGAAGGTTATGTGACGGTGATAGTGGGGGACGCGAATCACCCCGAAGTGAAGGCGCTCGTAGATTTCGTATCCGGAGGGAGCAAGGTTTTCGTAGTAAAGGATAAGTCACAGGCAAAGGCCCTGAAATTCAGGCCCGGTGAAAAGATAAGTGTAATATCCCAGACCACGCAGTCGCCGGATAATTTTATCGATGTTGTCAGGGCTATACTCGATAAACGGCCGAAAGAGGCCCGGATATTCAATACTATATGCAGGGACGCCGAAGAGAGACAGGCCCTGGCAAAGGCACTTGCGAAAGAGGCAGGCCTCATGCTTATAATCGGCGGCCGGCACAGCGCCAATACGCGCAGGCTTTTCGAGGTCTGCAGGAAAATATCAAAGAAGTCATATCTTATAGAGACCGAGAGAGAGTTGAATAAGAGCTGGCTTAAAACGAAACAGACCGTCGGGATAACAAGCGGTGCGTCTACGCCCGACTGGGTAGTGAAGAAGGTAGTGGACGAGATCAATAAGTAAAAAATAAAAAATCCTAAAGAAAGGGGTTGTATAATCAAAATGGTGGAAGAAAACAAAACAACAGAAGAACAGGAAGAAAATGCGGCGAAAGGAGGCCCGGAGGGAGATTTTGCCAAGCTGTACGGCGAGAGCCTTGTCAACGTAAAGGAAGGGCAGATCGTCAAAGGCAAAATAGTAGGCATTACCGCGAAAGACGTCCTGATCGATATAGGCTACAAGTCCGAAGGTTCTGTTCTGCTGTCGGAATTCTCCGATCCGGAGGCGATAAAAATCGGTGATGAAGTAGACGTATATCTTGAATCAAAAGAGGATGACAACGGCATGGTGGTATTGTCCAAGCAGAAAGCCGAGAGGGCCGTAGGCTGGGACATGGTGATAGGTAAATACGGAGAAGGCGATATAGTTGACGGAAAAGTCTCTAAGAAGGTAAAGGGCGGGTTTATGGTAAATATAGGCGTAGAAGCATTTTTGCCGGCCAGCCTTGCCGCCTTACGAAACCTCGGCAACACAAATCAGCTGATAGGACAGTCGTTCCCGTTCAAGATAGTAAAGATAAATAAGGCAAGAAAGAACATAGTGGTGTCCCGAAAAGATGCCCTGCAGCAGCAAAAAGAAGAGGATAAGAAGAAGATCCTCGATACCCTGCAGAAGGATTCCGTGATCAGCGGCATAGTCAGGAATATAACCGATTTCGGGGCGTTTGTCGATGTCGGTGCCGGCATGATAGGACTTCTGCACATAACGGATATGAGCTGGGGGAGAGTGTCACATCCAAGCGAGGTACTGGCCATCGGCGATACCATAGATGTCGTTGTGCTGGATTTCGACAAGGAAAGCGGCAAGATATCGCTCGGATTGAAACAGAAGACCCAGAATCCGTGGGAAACCGTAGACACGAAATATCCTTCGGGCAGTAAGATCAAGGGGACGGTCGTAAATCTCATGCCTTACGGGGCATTCGTAGAGCTCGAAAAGGGCGTTGAAGGGCTTCTTCATATCTCGGAGCTTTCATGGACGAAAAAATACAACCATCCTAACGAACTACTTGCCATAGGCGACAGGATAGAGGTGCAGGTGCTCGAATTAGACAAACAGAATAAGAAGATATCTCTGGGGACAAAACAGCTCGAATCCAATCCGTGGCTGGATGTA
>JAKLDX010000012.1 GCA_022703295.1 Candidatus Omnitrophota bacterium | reverse complement strand
AGATCGACAAGGTCCCGGAGAGCGCGCAGATAGAGAGTATGAGAAGCCATTTCCGTAACTCGATCCCGATATCCGCGGTCAAAAAAGAGGGGCTGGACGGCCTTATAAAAACTATCCTGTCGCACATAAGTTCGCTCATGTGCACCCTCAAGATGCTCATCCCGTCAGGCGACCCCAAGACCATGAACCTTATATACGAGAACGGCCTTGTCTCCAGGAAGGAGTACAGGGGCGAGGATGTTTATATAGAGGCTGAGGTGCCCGTAAGGCTGAAGCAATTGATCGAAAAATATTGACATTTAGCACTCATTGGTGTAGAGTGCTAATATTAATAAGGTGCTGTTTATGAATAAAGATTACAGGAAAAGACAGGAAGAGGTCCTCGCTATAATAGTGAAGGAGTACGTCGAGACAGCCCAGCCCGTAGGGTCGCGCTATGTCGCGAGGCGGCTGGGGCTGTCCAGCGCCACCATCAGGAATGTCATGGCCGACCTGGAAGACTCAGGTTTCATAACCCATCCGCACACATCCGCAGGCCGCGCACCCACAGATAAGGGATACAGGTATTACATAGATTCGCTGATGCGCGTGAGAAATATGAACGCGCAGGTGATGAGGTCCGTCGAGGACCAGTATACGGAGGCGATGAGGTCCCTTGAGGATGTGCTCGAGCGCACGTCGCACCTTTTGTCCAGCATCACAAATTATGTCGGAGTGACATTCATTCCGCAGGGCGATAAGATGTACCTGGACGGGACAAGCCACATAATCGAACAGCCTGAGTTCAAGGATATCAGAAAGCTTTACAGCCTTATAAAGTGCCTGGAAGAAAAAAAAGACATCCTGGACCTTTTGAGCGGCGACCTCGAGAGTGAAGGCATTACCATACATATAGGTAAAGAGAACCATTCCAGCAATCTGGACGATTGCAGCATAGTGACCCGCGGATATAAGATGAAGGGCAAGGTCAGGGGCCGGGTCGGTGTAATTGGCCCCAAGAGGATGTTCTATGAACGTGTTATACCGGCGGTCGATTTCCTGGCCGATACGGTGACCGAGATATTGGAAGAACTGGAAGTCGAATAAGGATAAATATGGAAAAAGAAGCTAAAAATAATAAAGCCCCTAACAATAACGCCGAAAAGAAAACGGCGAATGCCTCGGCTCCCGTTACATTGTCGAAACCCGAGTACGATGCCCTGAAAGCGAAGGCGGACGAAAGAGACGCGTTCGCGGATAAATATTTAAGGGCATTTGCCGAATTCGAGAACGCGAAGAAGAGGCTGGAGAAGGAAAAGATAGAATGCTTCAAATACGCCAACGAAGGCTTTATCCTGCAGCTATTACCTATATTGGATAACCTGGAGATCGCCGAGAAGCACCTCAAGGAAGCGAAAGATTTCAAGGCGGTGCGGGAAGGCGTCGACATGATCCAGGCGCAGATGCAGGACTTTCTCAAAGATATCGGTATAGAGCGCGTGAAGGCCGTCGGGGAGAAGTTCGACCCGAACCTGCATGACCCGATAGAGACGGAAGAGGCGAAAGACAAAAACGACGGCCTTGTGACGGCCGAGTTGAAACCGGGATATAAATTCAGCGGCCGGTTGTTGCGGCCGGCGATGGTACGTATCGCGAAGAAAAAAGAATAAAAGGAGGATAATATGGCAAAAGTAATAGGTATAGATCTGGGCACTTCAAATTCCGCGGCAGCCCACATGGAAGCCGGCCGTCCGGTAATAATACCGTCGGCTGAAGGCGCGGGCGTATCGAGCGGAAAGGCGTTCCCGTCATTCGTCGCGTTCACGAAGGACGGACAAAAACTGGTGGGCGAGCCGGCAAAGCGTCAGGCGTCGGTGAATCCCGAAGGCACAATATTCGCCGCCAAGAGGAAGATGGGGACAGATTTCAAATACAAGATCTACGGAAAAGAATATACTCCCCAGCAGATATCCGCGTTCATTTTACAGAAGATAAAACAGGATGCGGAAAGCTATCTAGGCGACACCGTGAACGAGGTCGTTATCACATGCCCGGCTTATTTTAACGACAACCAGAGACAGGCGACAAAAGACGCGGGCGAAATAGCCGGACTGAAAGTATTGAGGATAATAAATGAGCCTACGGCAGCGTGCCTGGCTTACGGCCTGGACAAGGCAGGCAAAGAGCAAAAGATAATGGTATTCGATCTCGGCGGCGGGACGCTCGATGTCACCATCCTCGAGATGGGCTGGGACGACGAACATAAGGCCGCGACCTTCGAGGTAATATCCACGAGCGGAGATACTCAACTCGGCGGTACGGATATGGACAATGCTTTGGTTGACTACATCGCGCTGCAATTCAAAAAGGAGAACGGGATAGACCTGAAGAACGACAAGATGGCCATGCAGCGCATAAGGGAAGCGGCCGAAAAAGCTAAGGTGGAGCTCTCGAGTACGCTCAGCACCGATATCAACCTGCCGTTCATAACGGCGGACCAGACCGGCCCGAAACACATGACCATGGCCCTGAACAGGGCAAAGCTTGAAGAGCTTGTCGGGCCGATAATAGACAGATGCCGCGGCCCCATAGAACGCGCGCTCGGCGACGCGAAGATAACCTCCAAAGGTGTCGACAGGATAATCCTGGTCGGAGGCCCGACGAGGATGCCGATAGTCCAGAAGTTCGTGGAGGATTACGCCGGAAAGAAGATAGAGCGCGGGGTTGACCCGATGGAATGCGTGGCGCTCGGCGCTGCGATCCAGGCCGCGATCATAAAGGGCGAGGCGAAAGACGTGTTGCTACTCGACGTCACGCCGCTATCGCTCGGCATCGAGACGCTGGGCGGAGTTTCCACGCGCCTTATCGAGAGGAACACCACTGTCCCCACGAGAAAGAGCCAGACATTTTCGACGGCCGCCGACAACCAGACTGCCGTGACGATAAGGGTACTGCAGGGCGAGCGCAAGATGGCAGAGGGCAACGTCGAGCTCGGAAGGTTCGACCTCGTCGGTATACCACCGGCACCTCGAGGCGTTCCGCAGATCGAGGTCACGTTCGACATCGATGCTAACGGCATCGTCCATGTGAACGCGAAGGACCTCGGCACCGGGAAAGAGCAGTCTATAAAAATAACCGCGCCGACAAAGCTTTCCAAAGAAGAGATAGATAAGTTCGTAAAAGAAGCCGAAAAGTTCGCGACCGATGACGAGAAGAAAAAAGAGGAAGTCGAGACGTTCAACCAGGCGGACACGCTCATCTACGCCACCGAAAAATCCCTCAAGGAATTCGGTGACAAGGTGAGCCAGGACGAACGCGCGAATATCGAATCCAGGATCAATGACCTGAAGCAGGCCATAAAGGACAAGAATATTCCGAGCGTGAAAAAAGGAATGGACGAGCTTACTAAAGTTTCTCATAAGCTCGCGGAAGAGATATATAAGAAGACTTCGGCCAAAGGACCTCAAGGGCCGGGGGCAGGACCCCAGCAGGGCCCGGGCGCCGAGAGTTACAGGCCCGGAGAAGAGCCGGAGACCGAAAAGCACGGAGCCAAGCAGGGCGAAGACATTATCGACGCCGAATACACTGCCGAGGACGACGAAGGCAAGGGGAAGAAGGGTAAGAAGTAAATAGGAAGTCAGGCTAGAGGTGTAGGTGTTGGGGTAAGGGGTATAGGAAATAAAAAAACTAAAGGGACGGCCCTGGAGCCGTCCCTTAAAATAGTGAGAAGGAGGCTGTGATGAAGAAACTTAGCTTAATGGTTGGGGTCGTAAGTATTATCGGCTTGGCGTGCGCTTTGATGTTCACGGAGTGCGGGATATGCCAGTCCGATAGCGCGAAGGCCGAAGGCGTATCTGCATCCCCGGTAAAAGTTAACAATACCGTATGCCCGGTTACCGGCGATCCGGTTAATATGAAAAATCCAATTACGGTGGAATATAAAGGGAAGATCTACAATCTGTGCTGCCCTATGTGTATAGCGCTGTTCAAGGCAGATCCCGAGAAATACATCTCCAAGATAAAGGCCGGCGAGCCCAGGTAAATAAAGGACGTTTCCATGGATTATGTGAATATTCTAGGCCTTGCCGCAGGGGCGATGACGACGATCTCATTCCTGCCGCAGGCGGTCAAGATTTACCGGACGCGCCATACGCGCGATCTTTCTTTACCTATGTACATAGTGTTCATAATAGGAGTCGTCCTATGGCTGTCTTACGGCATCGTCGTAAAGAGCCTTCCGATCGCCATCGCAAACGCGATTACGCTCGTTATAGGATCGTATATACTGGTAATGAAGCTGAAGTATAAGTAAAATTTTTCGCCACGGTGCTTAATGTGCTGCGGCTCGTGGTTCGTAGGGATGCTCGGCTGCCCGGGATTGTGCTTCGCGGGGACGCGAAATTTCCCCAGCGTGGAAATTTCGCTCGAAAAAATTTCTCGCTCGCATATGCTTATACAACAGCACCATGCCCGCTCGAAATTTTACGCCCCGCTCAGCACGAATCCCGAGCGTCCTCGAGGCGGCTCCCAGAACTTCCGCCATCGATAGAGGCGAAAAATTTTAGGAAGTGGTACGGGAAAACAGGAAGTTAGACGATGGGTGTAGGTGTTGAGGCAAGGGTTATAGGAAAAAATAACAAGGCATGTCCCTAAATGGCACATTCCCAAAATACATTATTAAATGCCGACACGAGATTTAAGGTGGAATTGGCATTATGTTTATAGTGAGTTGAAATTTTTCGTTTTGGCGGCGGGACTTTTGTGCGCCGCCGGAGCGACTGTTCAAAATTTTGATACATTGGGCGGTTTAGCAAGGACAATGAAACTGCGCCATATATAACGGGTTTGCAGGTTCATTGGCCATCAAAATTTTGCACAGCAAATTGCATGCCCAATGCAATTTGCGACAAGCGAAAGGCGGCCACGAAAGGCCCGCCGCTATTTAATAGAAAAGGATTTATGGCAACGAAACGTGATTATTATGAAGTCCTCGGCATATCGAAAAGCGCGACACCCGAAGAGATAAAGAAGGCTTACCGCAACCTCGCGCTGAAATATCACCCCGACCGTGTCGCTGCCGATCAGAAGAAAGCGGCGGAGGAGAAGTTCAAGGAGGTATCCGAGGCGTACGAAGTCCTGATGGACCCGCAGAAGAAGGCCACGTACGACCAGTACGGGCATGAGGGCGTGGACAATTCGTTCAAACAGGGCGGGTTTACATGGCAGGACTTCCACCATTTCGACGATGTCAAAGACATATTCGGAGGATTTGACCTAAGCGACCTGTTCCAGAGTTTCGGGATGGGCGGCGACGTATTCGGCGGCTCCTACGAGACAGGCGGACGCCGCGGCGGCCAGAGGCGCGGAAGCGATCTCGAGTATCAGCTGGAAATAACTTTCGAGGAAGCGGCTTTCGGGACCGAAAAATCGATAACGATCCCGCGCCATGAAACCTGCGATGAGTGCGGCGGCACGGGCGCTAAGCCCGGATCCAAGACCGAACGCTGCCCTGTATGCGGAGGCCGCGGCAAGGTGAGCTCGTCGAGCGGATTTTTTAACGTCATCAGGACGTGTGACAATTGCGGCGGTGAGGGAATGATAATAAAGACGCCGTGTTCTGTTTGCGGAGGCCGCGGCAGGGTCAAGACAAAAAGGAATATAGATTTTAAGATACCCGCGGGCGTGGACTCGGGGTCAAAACTTAGGATACACGGCGAAGGTGAGGCCGGCGAAAAAGGCGGCCGGCGCGGTGATCTGTACATCGCCATATACGTGAGGCCGCATGAAATATTCGAGCGGCAAGGTTCCGATATAATGTGCGAGGTGCCGGTAAATTTTGCCACGGCGGCGCTGGGTGGAGAGGCGGAAGTACCTACGCTTGAAGGCAAGATAATGATGAAAGTGCCGTCAGGTACACAGAGCGACAGGATATTCCGCTTAAGGGGCAAAGGCATACCGGAACTTCACGGCCGCGGCAGGGGCGACCAGCTCGTGAAGGTCAAGATAGATGTTCCGACAGACCTTAATGCCGAACAGAAGAGGCTTCTGAAAGAATATGCAAGGATATCCGGTGATAGTTCCAGCCCTCTGGCGAGGTCATTCCTGGAGAAGATGAAGAGGATGTTTAGATAAACCTAAAACTTAGAACTCAAAACTCAAAACTGTTGTGTTCTTCGGACCCGGATTTTAGTTTTAAGCTTTAAGTTATAGTTTTTAGCTTTTAGATTTTAAGTTTTAAATTAAAACATGCCTATTACAAGGAGCTACGATGCCGACTTACGATTACGAATGTTCGAAATGCAAAAAACGGTTTGAAGTATTCCAGAAGATGAGCGACAAGCCGGTCAAAGAATGCCCGGAATGCGGCGCCAAGGCCCACAGGCTTATCGGCACCGGCAGCGGTATAATATTCAAGGGCAGCGGTTTCTACGAGACGGATTACAAGAAGAAGACGCCTTCAGGCGATACCTGCCATAAGGCCGATCTGAAATCGGACAGCTGCAAGAGCTGCCCAGCCCACAAAAAGAAACATGGTTAGGCCCGGCGCGATAAAGTTGAGATACTGGGTGCCGGTATTTATATGGATGCTCGCCATATTCGGCCTTTCGTCCGTCCCGGGAAAGGACATCCCGAGGATAGGCCCGGAAGGCCTTGACAAGATCGCCCATGCGGCGGAATACGGCATTCTCGGCTTTCTCCTCGTGCGGGCCTTTGTGATGTCAGGCGCTTCCGCGGGCATATTAAATATTAACTTGGCAGGAACGATAATTTTGTCTATAATAATAGCCGCTGCCTATGCCGCGTTGGATGAATGGCATCAGGGTTTTGTACCGGGCAGAGAAATGGATATATTTGATCTGGCCGCCGATTTCGCAGGGTTAGGCATCGGCGTTTTTCTTTATAAAAAAAGAGGTTAGAATTGCCAAAAATAACGCCTTTCAGGGGCCTTCGGTATAATGCCGATAAGGTAGGCGACCTTTCAAAAGTTGTCGCCCCTCCTTACGATGTCATACCGCCGAAGATGCAGGAATCGCTTTACAAGGCCCACCCCAGCAATATCGTCAGGCTAATATTGAATAAAATAGAATCATCCGATACGGCCGGGGACAATCGTTACACCAGGGCCGGGAAATGTTTCGAGTCGTGGATCGCCGGTAAAATATTCGTTCAGGACAAAAGCCCCGCCATCTACATATATTCCCAAACCTATAAATACGGAAATAAGACCATCGAGAGGCCGGGCTTTATCAGCCTGATGGCCATCGATACACCGAAAGGTGAAAAGGGCGTCCTGCCGCACGAGAATACCCTTAAGGCGCCGAAGGTCGACAGGCTCAGCCTGATGCGCGAAGTCAAGGCGAATTTGAGCCCGATATTCGTCCTGTATGACGACAAGGCGCACGCGATACGGAAGATCCTTCTTAAATTCTGTTCCAGGAACAAGCCTGTCGCGGATATAAAATTTGAGAATGTAAGGAACAGGCTCTGGAGGATGGACTCTCCAGCTTTCATAAAGAGCGTGGAGGATGTGATGGCCGGCAAGGAGATATTCATAGCCGACGGCCATCACCGCTTCGAAGTGGCAAAGATGTTCCACGGCGAAATGCTGGGCGCGAATGTATCCGAAAAGCTGAAAAGGTCTTCGGGGTATATAATGGTGTATTTCGCGGAATCCGGCGAAGATATACTTACGATACTGCCGGCGCACCGCCTGGTCAGGGACCTAGGTACGCTGCCGGAAGACGCCGTGCTCCCGCGGCTGGAAAAATTTTTCAGTATCAGTAAGATGAAGTCTCAGAACATGATGATGCGGAAATTATCGTCCCAGGCGAGCTCGCATGTATTCGGTATGTATGACGGTAGCGATTTTTACGTTTTAAAACTGAAAGATCCGCGGCAGTCCGATAAGGTCATGAAAGACAAATCCAGGAACTGGAAGAGGCTCGACGTCTCGATATTGCACTTATTCATATTCCAGCACGTGCTGGGCGTGCGGGACGACGACGATAATATAGAATTCATGAAAGACCCGGGAGAAACTGCGCGTTCGGTGGACAAGGGAGAAGCCAGAATAGCCTTCTTCCTGAATCCGACTAAAGTAGCGCAGGTTAAGAACGTGGCGAAGCTGGGCGAGCGCATGCCGCGCAAAGCGACATATTTTTACCCGAAGCCTGTTTCGGGGCTTGTAATAAACAAATTTTAAATAACGAAAGAGATCTTATGCTAAAAGATATCAAAGAAGCTCTGATGAAAGGTGACAGGGAAACAGTTTCGAGGCTTACAAAAAAGGCTTTGGATGAAGGTCTCGAGATCAAGAAGATCCTCGACGAAGGCCTTATAGCCGGCATGGAGATAATAGGCGCGAAGTTCAAGGCCAACGAGATATTCATACCGGAGGTGCTTATTTCCGCCAAGGCCATGCACGCCGGTATGGCGATACTGGAGCCGCATTTTGTAAAGTGCGGAATAAAGCCGGCCGGTAAGGTCGTTATAGGGACCGTCAAGGGCGACCTGCACGATATAGGCAAGAATATCGTGAGCATGATGCTTAAAGGCTCATGCTTCGAGGTGACGGATTTCGGCATAGACGTCAGCCCGGAAAAGTTCGTGAACGCCGTGAAGAAGGACCCGCCCGATATAGTGGCGATGTCGTCGCTACTTACCACGTCCATGGGTTCGATGAGAGATACTATAAATGCGTTGAAAGACTCGGGCCTTCGTGATAAAGTGAAAATAATGATAGGCGGCGCTCCGGTGACGCAGGATTTTGCAACTGCCATCGGCGCCGACAGCTACGCCAGGGATGCGGCAACCGCGGTCGATAAAGCCAGGGAGCTGATCAAGCTTAAAACTTAGAACTAATAACTAAAAATTGTTGTGTCCTTAGGACCAGGATTTTAGTTTTAAGCTTTAAGTTATAGTTTTTTAGATTTTACCTTTAAGTTTTAAATTAAAACGTACAATATACGAGGCAAAACGATGCCGCTTTTTCCCAGGAAACCGAAATACACGATAGTCAAGATCGCCAAAAAAAGGGATATCCCCGAAGACCTCTGGACTAGGTGCGAGGAATGCAACGAGCTCATATACAACAAGAAGCTCGATGAGAACATGAGGGTCTGCCCGAAATGCGGTTTCCATTTCACTCTCGGCGCGCATGAGAGGGTGAAGCTCCTGATAGACGAAGGCACTTTCCAGGAGACGGACGCGTCGCTGGAATCGGTCGATCCGCTTTCGTTTTCGGGCCCCAAGACGTATAAAGAAAAGTTAAAGAAAGACCAGGAACTCACTGGCCTTAAAGACGCGGTGATAACGGGCGAAGGAAAGCTTGCGGGAAAGCCTGTCTTCATAGGCGTCACCGATTCAAGGTTTATCATGGGCTCCATGGGATCGGTGGTCGGCGAAAGGCTGACGCGCATAATAGAGCGCTCGACCGAAACGCATAATCCTCTCATAATAGTGTCTGGTTCGGGCGGCGGCGCGAGGATGTACGAAGGCATGTTCTCGCTGATGCAGATGGCAAAGACTTCGGCGGCCTTAAGTCATCACAATAAGGCAGGCTGCCTCTTTTTATCGATATTGACAAACCCGACCATGGCCGGGATAATGGCAAGTTTCGCCTCCCTGGGGGACCTCATCATAGCCGAACCCAAGGCGCTCATTGGCTTTACCGGCCCCCGCGTTATAGAACAAACAATCAGGCAGAAGCTTCCTCACGGTTTCCAGCGCTCAGAATTTTTGCTGAGCCACGGCCTCATCGATATGATAGTTCACAGAAAAAACCTAAAAGATACAATCGCCAAAATCCTCGGCTACTTTTAAATTTTTTCGCCATTGAGCGAGGTCCCCTCTCGGGGGCCCCTTCAACAACTGTGAAAAAATTCTTGTGTGGGGACGGGTAAAAATTTCTAGGCACCAAAGCCGAGAAATTCATATTGTAATTTGTATAACGCAATGATATAATTCACCCCTATATGGCGCAGGTAAGCTTAAAGAACGTATCAAAGGCCTTCCCGGGTAATGTCTGGGCGATAAAGGACATCAACCTCGGCATCGAGAATAAGGAATTTACCGTTCTCGTAGGCCCTTCCGGTTGCGGCAAATCCACCACTTTGAGGATCATTGCCGGGCTTGAAGAGGCCACCGAAGGCGATGTCTACATCGGCGACCAGCTGGTCAACGATGTCCCGCCGAAAGACAGGAACATCGCCATGGTGTTCCAGAATTACGCACTTTATCCCCACATGACGGTTTACGAGAATATGGCGTTCGGATTGAAGTTGAGGAAATATCCGAAGGCCGAAATAGAGTCCAGGGTGAGGGACGCCGCCACGATACTCGGGATGGAGCATTTGCTCCACAGGAAGCCGAGAGAACTTTCGGGCGGCCAGCGCCAGCGCGTCGCCGTCGGCAGGGCCATAGTGAGAAAGCCGCTCGTATTCCTGTTCGACGAACCACTGTCCAACCTCGATGCCAAGATGCGCGTCCAGATGAGGACCGAGATAAAGAAATTACACCTGAGGCTCCAGACGACGATGATATACGTCACTCATGATCAGACTGAAGCCATGACTATGGGTGACAGGATAGTCGTGATGAAGGACGGGGATATCCAGCAGATAGCAGATCCTATCACTCTTTACGACAAGCCGGTAAATAAGTTCGTTGCCGGATTCATCGGAACGCCTCCCATGAATTTCGTGAACGGTACGGTGATCAGCAGGGATGGAAGGTTCTATTTCAATGAAGGCAGATTCACCGTAAAGGTGGTCGACTCTATGCAGAAGAGCCTGGAGAGATATCTCGACAAGGCTGTGATATTCGGCATAAGGCCGGAAGATATATACGACAAGCTCTTCGTCTCCGATGCCCCCCATGAAAATACTATAAAGGCTACCTGCGAAGTCATCGAGCCGATGGGGTCGGAAGCCTACCTATATCTCAATACAGGATTACATTCTTTGATCGCCAAGGTGGGCGGCCATGACAAGCCTACCATAAATCAGGATATGGACTTGGTGCTCGATATGTCGAAAGTCCATTTTTTTGATAAAGACACGGAAAATACCATCATATAAATCAAAATCCGATGACGCCTTCCCGCGATAGGCCTATTCTGGGAATTCTGTCAGTAATCTCGCTCATTGTATTGTCATATTTATTATGGGCGATCCCGTTCAAATATGAACCATCCCCGGCATTCTACCTCGTAGTGGTCTCAGTTATTTCCGCTTTCAATATCTCTATTCTTTTCGGCTGGCTTTCGATGGGGAAGACCGTCGGCATTATACTGGCCGTGATATCCATGCTGGAGGTCGTATTCTTCGATCTCAGGCTGGGCATCGAGGGCTATTCGATGTTCGTCCTGCCGTTTTTCATAGCGTCTCTTATAGGCTACAGGCTGGAAAGGATAAAGAATAAACTTAACCAGCTACTTATACTGAGATCCGAGAAACTCGAAGAAGAAATGAACGTGTTGTCGAACTCGATAAAGGAGAAGGAGGCCAGCATAGCCTCTTTCGAAGAAAAATTGAGGAAATATTCCAAACTTGAGTATGTCGTCGAATCATTCTCGACGGTCCTGTCCACGGACAAGATATCCCGTCTGATGATAGAAGAATCTCTGAAGACCATAGGCAAGGAAGGCCGCGCGCTCATTTTTCTGGTGGACACCGAAAAGCAGGAGCTTATGCTTGAGGCGTCGAAAAACGCCTCCGGCGTTAAAATGAAAAAAGGCGATGTCTTTGATAACTGGGTGCTGAGGCACAGGAAGTCGCTGATGGTGGAGGACGTGGTAAGGGACTTCAGGTTCCCCACCGATGACATAGAGGAGTCGAAGGCTGTTTTCAGGTCGCTCATAGCCACTCCGCTTGTCGCGGAGAATAAAGTGACCGGGATAATCAGGATCGATAACCCTAAAGAATTCGCGTATACGCAGGATGACCTGAGGCTTCTGGATATCATAGCAGATCTGGGGGCCGTGGCGCTCCAGAACGCCATGCTTTATTCGCGCATACAGGAGCTTGCCATAAAAGATTCCCTTACCGGCCTTGCTGTAAGAAGGTATTTCATGGACCGTTTCCAGGAGGAGATAAAGAGGACGGCAAGGAAGAAGGGGGCATTGTCTTTCATGATACTTGATATAGACCATTTCAAGAAGTATAACGACAAATACGGCCATATGGCGGGTGACCTTGTATTGAAATATCTTGCGAGGACCGTAAAGTCGCTTATACAGGAAGGGGATATAGCAGTCAGGTACGGCGGCGAGGAGATAGCGATATTGCTTTGCGGCAGGGATAAAAAAAGCGCCCTGAAGGAAGCCGAAATTATACGCAAGACCATAGAGGAAAAGCCGTTCACCCTGAGAAGGCATGTCGCGAAAATAACGGTTTCCATAGGTATCTCAAGTTACCCGGAAGACGCCATACTCGAGGAAGATCTTATAAAGATAGCCGACGGCCGCCTCTATAAAGCCAAGAACGCGGGAAGGAATAAAGTTTGCTAAAGCGCAGGTTTTTTGTATATATTGTATTCAGCTCTGCGGCATTTGTGCTGTTCCATGTCTTTTGCCTGGTGAATAACGCCTTCTTTGTCCTGGCGAGCGTATTTTTCCTGCTCATAGCCGCGTTATCTTTTATTTATCCGGACATGTTTTCGTATGCGCTGGCGCTGGTGTCATGGCTGGCCCTTTATCCCGCCTATATTTTTGTCTATAAGATCGATCCGGTCAATTCCGCCCTGCCGATCCTGGTTTTTAACTGCCTACAGGCGGGATTTATAAAATATAAGAACATAATAAAAAATGACAGCGTTTCAAGCGAGGTCAGGATCGAAGATTCCGAAGCGATGAGAAAAAAATACTCCGAGGAGCTGGAGGAGATAGCCAGGTTCGAGAACGGCATAAGGCAAAAAGAGCTGACCCTGGCCACTCTTTACGAGATCACCAAGAGGCTGTCCGAGCAGCTCAGGTCCGAGGACATATTTGCCGCGTTCAGCGCGTTCCTGAAAGAAAATTTCATCTTCAATAAGTGTTATCTCCTGATACTGGACAGTGAAGGGCCCGAACCGAAACTGGGCAGGTTTTATGGCGCTTCAGAACGCTCGGAAGAAAATAAATGCAGCCCGGAATTCAGCTGCGAAAAACTGATAAAATTGATATCGGAAAATCCGAGAGAGGCTTATCTTTCCAGGGATAAGGATGAAGCCGCTTTCCGGGAAATGGGCCTTGAGAATAAAGAGATAAGCGCTTTCGCGGTCGTCCCGCTCCTCAGCGAATCAAAGGTTGTCGGCATCCTGGCCGTGGAAAATCTTCTTAAGGACGATATGGAAAGGTTCATTGTGCTATCCCTGCAATTCGCGCTGGAAATAAAGAAGGTGCTTTTATATGAGACCGTCGAGAAGATGGCGATAACGGACTCTCTCACGCTCTTGTGGGTCAGGCGCCATTTTTCGGAAAGGCTCGCGGAAGAATTGCAGCGCTCCAGAAGGCATAAATTCGAGTTCGCTTTTCTTATGATGGATATCGATGATTTCAAAAAATGCAACGACACTTACGGCCACCTGGTGGGCGATGTGGTGCTGAAAGAAATAGGCCGCCTCATTAAAGAAAATTCGAGGGAGATAGATCTGGCCTCCAGATACGGCGGCGAGGAGTTCGCCCTGGCCCTTCCTGAAACCGGGATCGAAGGCGCGCGGCACGTGGCGGAAAGGATACGCAAAAAAATAGAAGATGCGGAATTCAAGGCCTACGACGAAAAGATAAAGCTCACGATAAGCATAGGCATCGCCGTATTCCCCGTTGACGCGTCCGATGTCAAAGGCATAATCAAGAAAAGCGACGAGGCCCTGTACGAAGCAAAACGGAGCGGTAAAAATGTTGTGTGCGAAAGCAAAAGGTAGTATAATATCACGAAATGAAATTATTCATAGACACTGCAAATATAAATGAGATCAAAGAAGCCAGTTCGCTCGGGATAGTCGACGGCGTGACCACAAACCCTACCCTGATTGCCAGAGAGGGCAGGGATTTTTTGGGAGTGGTAAAGGAGATATGCGCCATCGTCGACGGCCCCATAAGCGCGGAAGCTGTCAGCAAGGACGCCGGGGACATAATAAAAGAAGCCGCGCAGCTCGCCAGGTTACATAAAAATATAGTGGTGAAGATCCCCCTGAACCCGGAAGGGCTTAAGGCTACAAAGATCCTGTCCAAAGATAACATCAAGACCAACCTGACCCTTTGTTTTTCGGCAACGCAGGCGTTATTGGCGGCAAAGGCAGGCGCTACCTATGTAAGCCCTTTCATAGGCAGGCTGGACGACATAAGCCAGATCGGCATGGACCTCATAAGAGATATAAAGACCATATTTAAAAATTACAGTTTCAAAACACAGATCATTGTGGCGAGCGTCAGGAACCCGGTCCATGTCCTCGAAGCCGCAAAAGCGGGAGCCGATATAGCGACGGTCCCGTATAATGTCCTGATGGCGTTGGTCAAGCACCCGCTGACCGACATCGGCATAGAAAGATTCATGAAAGATTGGCAGAATGTCCCCCGTAAATAAGGATTGTTCGGCTTTCGGCTTTCAGCTTTCGGCTTTCAGCAGAAAGCTTCTTGCCTGTATCGTTTCTGTATGCCTTGCCTGTTGTTCTATAGTTTACGCCGAACAAAAGATACCGACCCAACTCTCTCCGAAGGAACCCATCACTGTTAACGGCGATAAAGTGGAATATTTTCACGAACAGAAGAAAGTCGTCGGCACGGGAAACGTCTCGATAACATATAAAGACATAGTCCTCACCTGCAATAAGATAACCGTTTATCTCGATACGCGCGAGGCGATAGCTGAAGGTAACGTCAAGGTTACCCAGAAGGACGCTTATTTCACCGGCGACCGGATAAATTACAATTTCGACCAGCGTAAAGGCAAGATCCTGAACGGTTATGTCGACGCCAAGCCTTTCTATGGGAAGGCGGGGGAGGCCGAAAAAGTGGGCCTCAAGGATGAGTTCATCTTCAAGAACGGCTACGTTACGACCTGCGATTACGACAAGCCGCATTACCGCATACAGGCTAAGGAGGTCCAGATATATCCCGGCGATAAGGTTGTAGCCAAACACATATGCGTCTATGTGGGGAATGTACCGATATTCTATTTTCCTTATTATGTCCAGCCTCTCGATAACAGAAAAAGCAATGTCACCATAATACCGGGCCGCAGCAGCGACTGGGGATATTACGCCCTTACCGCAACCAGGTATTATATAGACGACGCGAACCGCGGAGACGTGCTTATCGATTACAGGTCTTCAAAAGGCCTGGCGGGCGGGATCAACCATTATTACAACACGGAAAAAATGGGCCTGGGAGGCGGTTCGGTCAAGTTCTATTACACCCGCGAGAACAACTGGACTGCCTACGAGAAGACGGGGCATGAAAAGACCCGGTACAGGTGGCAGGTGAGGCATAAGTGGGACCTCGGGCAGGATACCCTGATGACTTTCGAGCTCAACAAGCTGAGCGACCCGAGTGTGATACAGGACTATTTCTACAATGAATATGAAGAACTTGGCGGCCAGCCCGATAATTACCTGTCGTTCATAACCCAAAAACAGGGGTATACCATGGAGTTGTTGGCAAGAAAACGTATCGGTAAGTTCTACGACGTTATCGAGCGACTCCCGGAACTCAAAATCGACATATTCAACT